>JAKLEE010000109.1 GCA_022703215.1 Spirochaetota bacterium
CGGATCCTTCCGGGCTGATCTGGTCGTGGAAGGCAAGGTCGTCATCGAACTCAAGACTGTCGAAGCGATCCTGCCTGTCCATGAAGCCCAGCTCCTGTCGTATATGAAGCTCGGCGGATGGCGAATCGGCTTGCTCTTCAATTTCAAAAGCGCCTTGCTCAGAGATGGCCTCAGGCGGTTTTCCTTTGATTCGCCTCCCTTCTCACTCCGTGCCTCCGTGTCTCCGTGGTTCAATCTCGTGAAGGAGTCCACATGCTTGACGGAAAGATAGTGATTACCTGCGCGTGCACGGGGGCGGAGACTTCCAAGGCGCTGCAGCCGGCCTTGCCGATCACGGCGGAGGAGATCGCGGAGACCGCGGTGGCCTGCCGCGAGGCGGGGGCTGCGATATTGCATCTGCACGTGCGTGACGAAAACGGGAAGCCGACGCAGGACCCGAAGGTGTTCCGCAAGGCCATCGAGATGATCAGGGCGCGCACCGACATCGTCGTGGAGATCACCACGGGCGGCGCGGTTGGCGACACGGCCGACGAGCGCCTCAGGCCCGTCATCGAGCTGGAGCCCGAGATGGCCAGCCTCGACTGCGGCACGGTGAATTTCGGCGACGAGTACATCGTCAACACCCTGCCGGTGATGCGCGCCTTCGCGAAGGAATTCAAGGCGCGCAAGGTGCGGCCGACCCTCGAATGCTTCGACCTGGGGCACGTGCACGCGAGCCGCATCCTCGTCAAGGAAGGCCTCCTCGAGCCGCCCTACCACTACGGCTTCGTTCTCAACGTGCCGGGCGCGGTGCCCTTCAGCCTCGACGCGCTCGACTCGTTCTGCCGCGCCATGCCGGAAGGCGCCGACTACACCGTTATGGGCATCGGCCGCTCCTCGCTGCCGGCCCAGTACGCGGCCATCGCGCGCGGCGGCTGGATCCGCGTGGGCTTCGAGGACAACGTGTACTACTCGAAGGGAGTGCTCGCTGAGTCGAACGCCCAGCTCGTCGCGCGTGCCGCCCGCCTCGCCCGCGAAGCCGCCCTGGCCCCCGCCACCCCGGCCGATGTCCGGGCGTACCTGAAACTGAAGAAATAGAAACCACGGAGGCACGGAGTGTGGGAGTGAAAAGGGAGAAAATCGGGAAATGGATTTGGAATTTCCCGTACCTCCACGATCTCTTCTCCCTCCTTCCTCCGTGTCTCCGTGACTGCGCCCTGCGGGCGCTTTCGTAGCGGAATTGATGGTAGCGCGCGCTCGTCGCGCGCTACCTCATCCGTGGTCTTCTTCAAGGAGCAAGCATGCACGCGTATGAATCGTACGATTACCGGAAGATACCGCTCTGGAAGGACGTGACGCCGGAGCAGTGGAACGACTGGCACTGGCAGATGCGCAACGACATCAAGGACGTCGAGACGCTCTCGAAGGTGATCCCGCTCTCCGACGCGGAAAAGGCGGACATCACGAAGGTGCTCGAGCGCTTCCGCATGGCCATCACGCCGTACTACGCCAGCCTCATCGACGCGGCCAACCCCGGCTGCCCGGTGCGGCTGCAAGCCATCCCGCGCCTGCCGGAGACGCACGACGAGGCCGGCGACCAGGACGATCCGCTGCACGAGGACGTCGACAGCCCGGTGCCGGGCCTGACGCACCGTTACCCCGACCGCGTGCTGCTCCTCGTCACCAACATCTGCTCGATGAACTGCCGCCACTGCACGCGCCGGCGCCTCGTGGGCTTCGAGGACGTGCACATGACCGACGAGCACATCGACGCCGCGGTCGAGTACATCCGGAAGACCCCGGTGGTCCGCGACGTGCTCATCTCCGGCGGCGACCCACTCGTGCTCTCCGACGAGCGGCTCGAGCGCATCATCTCGAAGCTCAGGGCCATCCCCCACGTCGAGATCATCCGCATCGGCTCGCGCGTGCCGGTGGTCATGCCGATGCGCATCACCGACGGCCTGGTGAACATGCTCAAGAAATACCATCCGATCTACCTCAACACCCACTTCAACCACCCGAAGGAAATCACCGCCGAAGCGCGCGAGGCCTGCCGCAAGCTGGCCGACGCGGGCATACCGCTCGGGAACCAGAGCGTGCTGCTGCGCGACGTGAACGACTGCCCCGTGCTCATGAAGAAGCTCGTGCAGAAGCTGCTGACGATCCGCGTCAAGCCGTACTACATCTACCAGTGCGACCTTTCGCGCGGCATCGGGCATTTCCGCACCACGGTTTCGAAGGGCATCGAGATCATCGAGAACCTCAGGGGACACACCTCGGGAATGGCGGTGCCGACCTTCGTCATCGACGCGCCCGGCGGCGGCGGCAAGACCCCGGTCATGCCTAACTACCTGATCACCTCGAACGAGAAGCGCGTGGTGCTCCGCAATTACGAGGGCGTCATCACCACCTATGACGAACCGACCCGCTACGTGGAAGATTGCGGCAAATGCCCGATCTGCGACTCCGATCCGCAGCTCAGCTCGTGCTGCGGGGTGGCGCGCCTCCTCGATAAAAGCGAGCACGCGCTCGAACCGCAGGGCCTCGAGCGCGGCAGCCGGCTAGCGAACAAGGACGCGAGCACGCGGAAGCAGCGCACCCAGGGTTCGCGGTAGGCGCCGATGCTCGATTCAGCCCGCGACTTCGCGGGCCGCGTCACCTTCGTGACCGGGCCGGGCAAGCATTCGGGCAAGACCACCTTCCTGAATCGCGCCGCGGCCCTGGTCCGGCGCGGCGGGGAAGGGGGCTTGCCGCTCGCGCTGCTCGGCGCCGGCTACGACGGCGAGGTCCGCGACTTCCTCTCGGGCGTGCGCAAGCCCGCGGTGCCCGTGGCCTCAGGCGACGTGTTCGTGACGGCCGCGCGTTTCCTGCGCTCGGGTGGCGCGTGCCCGGAAGTGCTGGCCGCATTGCCGGGCTCGACGGCGCTCGGGCCCTGCTGCGTGGCGCGGGCCATGCGCGACGGGACGGTGGCGCTCGTGGGACCGGAGACGAACGCGGGCCTGGACGCGGCGCTCGAGGCGATACTCGACGAGGGCCTGGCGCGGACCGTGCTCGTGGACGGCGCGGTGAACCGGGTGACCCAGGTGGCCGGGCGAACGGACGCGCGCATGGTCTACGCGCTCCGCGTCGACGCGGGGAACCTGGCGCGCTCGGCGGAGCTCGTGCGGCGCATGGCCATCCTCGTCTCGCTCCCGGCCGCGCCCGGTCCGGAGAGCGGCGACGCTCCGCGTTCCGGAGCGTTCCGGGTAGACGGCGCGCTGACGGCCGAAAGCGCGGCGCGCCTGCCGCGCGAGGCGAGGGACGTGGTCGTCGACGACTTCACCAAGATTTTCCTCGACGGCGCCGGCCTCGCTGCTTTCCTTGGCGCCCGCTCGCTGTACGTCGCCCGCTCCATACGCTTCTCGGGCTTCTCCGTGGTCTGTCGCGGCGTTTCCGAAAAGGCGTTCCTCGAGCGCCTCGGCGAAGGGGAGCTGGGGCGGCTCGTGTCGTTCAATCCGTACCGGGCGGACCCATGCGTTCCGGGGGAGGCCGCATGAAGGACGCCTGGGATTTCGCGCGGGTCGACGAGTTCCTCGCCGCCTGGGAACCGCTCACGCCGTGGGGCAAGGACGCGAAGGTCTCGCGCGAGGTTTCGATCGACCGCGGGTCCATCGAGTCGCGCTACGACGACATCGACGCCGCCCGCGCGCTGATCGCCGCGCTCGAAGGGGACCCGGTCTCGCTCGATCGTCTCAGTTGGCACCTCAAGCGCATGCCGCGCGTCCCGCTCGACGCTCGGGACTCCTACGACGCGCTCGAGCTGTTCCAGATGAAGAAATTCCTCGCCAATTATCGGGGCGTCGCGGCGCTCGCGAACTCGACCGGGAAGGCGCTGCGCTTCGAACTCGCCGAGGCCTGCGCGGCGCTCGCCGCCGAGCTCGATCGTGGCGGGTCCGACGCGGAGACTTTTTTCCTGGCCGACGCCTACCACCCCGACTTGGCCGCGGTCCGTTCGGCGCTCTCCCGCGTCGACGCCGAACTGCGCGCGGTACGGGCCGCCGCCGAGTCGCGCGTCCGCGATTCCGCCGGTCTCGATTTCGACGGACGGGATTTCCTCGTCGTCCCGTCGGAGGCCCTTTCCGGCCCGGTCGCCGCGGCGGCCGGCCTCTCCCTGGAGCCTTACGACGACGGGCATTTCCTCGCGCGCCTGCTGCCGCTCGCCGCGGAGCTCAGGCTCGCGGAGGAGCGGGAACGCCTGCTCGCCCGAGAGGCCGCCTGCGAGGGCGAGGCGCTCGCCCGGCTTTCGGTCATGGCGCGCGAAGCCATGCCGGAACTGCGCGCGGCCGTGGCCGCCGTCGCGCGTTTCGACCTGGCGCGCGCGGGCGCCGCGCTCGCTCTCAAGCTCGGGCTTTCGCGCCCGGCGCTCGACTCCGATTCGATGCTGATCGAGGAGGCGCGTTTCGTTCCCGTCGAATCCGATTGCGCGCGGCTCGGCCTCGCCTATCGTCCGCTCGACGCGCGCTTCGACTCGTCCGCCGTGGTGCTCTTCGGCTCGAACATGGGCGGCAAGACGGTCGCGCTCCAGACCGTGCTGTTCCTGCAGCTCCTGGCGCAGGCCGGGCACTTCGTACCGGCGCGCGCCTTCCGCACCAGGGTCTACGGACGGATCGCCTATGTCGGAGAGCTGGCGGGCGAGCGGCTGGCGGGGCTCTCGGGCTTCGGCTTCGAGATCTGGCGTTTCGAGCGGGCCTGGAAGGACCGGGCCGGCTCGCTCGTGGCCTTCGACGAGTTCGCGCGGACCACGGGTTCGCACGAGGCGGAGGCCCTGCTCTCCGCCATCGTCGAGGCCTATGCGAAGGGTGCAGGGAGCCGCGCCTTCTTCGCGACGCATTTCCGCGGCGTCGCACGCGTGGAAGGGGCATCGTACCTCCGGATGAAGGGCCTCGACCGGGGGGCGGCGTCGGAGGCTCTCGACGCTGAAGCGCCGCTCGAGGAGCGCCTCGCGGGCATCAATCGGCACATGCGCTACGAGCTCGTCGAGGACGAGGCGGGGTCGGACGCGGGGAGCGACGCCCTGGCCATCGCGGAACTGCTCGGGCTCGACCCCGGGATAGCCGCGCGCGCGGCGGAACGCTTCCGTTCAGGCAAGGCCGGGGTCCGCGGCGACCAGGATTGATCCCACACTGTCGACCGCCGATTTTCCGCCCGCCCGAGCTTCCGTTCCCGCCGGATACGTCGTATCATCCCCCGGAGCCGGAAGGCGGCCAGTCCGCGTCCTCCGTCCGAACGATCGAAAGGGGTCATTATGGAACGTCATGAAATTCCCGCACCCGCGCACAGGGCGGGCGACACCGTCCACGGATTCCGCGTCGACGCGGTGACGCCGATCGACGACGTGAAAGCCCTCTGCTATGAGTGCACCCACCTCGCCACCGGCGCGAAGCTCGTCCAGCTCCATTGCAACGACCGCGAGAACCTGTACTCGATCTCGTTCCGCACCCCGCCCGTGGATTCCGCGGGCGAGGCGCACATCCTCGAGCATTCGGTGCTGGCCGGCTCCGCGAAGTACCCGCTCAAGGACGTCTTCGCCGAGCTCGGCAAGTCGTCCATGGCCACCTACCTCAACGCGTGGACCTTCAGCGACAAGACCGTCTATCCCTGCTGTTCCGCCGTGCCGGCCGATTACTGGAACCTCGCGGACGTCTACACCGACGTAACCCTGCGGCCCCTCGTGAAGCGCGAGACCTTCCTGCAGGAAGGCTGGCATTACGAGTTCGCGAACGCGGCCGACGCGGATTCGCCGCTTTCGATTTCCGGCGTGGTCTACAACGAGATGAAGGGCGCCATGTCCGCGCCCGAGCGGGTCCTCGGCGAGGTGATGGAAAGCGCGACCTTCCCCGACACCCCGTACGCCTTCAACTCGGGCGGCGATCCGGAGCGCATTCCCGACTTGACCCACGAGGCCCTGGTTGATTTCCATCGCCGCTATTACCACCCCTCCAACGCCACCTGGTTCCTCTACGGCGACATCCCGCTCGCGGAGCGGCTCGCCTTCGTCGACGCGCGGCTCCACGGCTTCGGACGGGACGAGGTCGACTCGGCCGTGCGTCCTCAGCCGCCCTTCGCGGCGCCGCGCCGGATCGAGGTGCCGTATCCCGTCGCTCCCGACGAGCCGACCGCCGGCAAGACCTTCGTCGGGCTCGTCTGGATGGTCGCGCCCCTCGCCGACCGCGACGAGACCGTGCTGCTGCAGGCGCTCGCCGAGGCGATCCTCGGCAACGCCGCCGGACCGCTGCGCAAGGCTCTCGTGGATTCGGGGCTCGGTCAGGACCTCATGTACGGCGGCCACGAGGGACACACCCTGCAGGGAAGCTTCGGTTTCGTGCTGCGCGGCTCGGAGCGCGATCGCGCGGAAAAGGTGGAAGCCCTCGCCCTCGAGGTCCTCGGGCGTCTGGCGAAGGACGGCGTCGACGCGGAGCTGGTCGAAGCCGCCTTCCACAAGCTCGAGTTCGACGCCCGCGAGATCGACAACGGCTACCCGACCACGCTCCTGCAGCGCATGGCCGAGCTTGCGAACTACGGCATCGATCCGAAAGCCGGCCTCGCGTACGGGGCCGCGGTGGCGCGCGCGCGCGAACGCTGGCTCCGTGAGCCGGACGTGCTCGGCGCCGTCATCCGGCGCTGGCTGCTCGACAGCCCCCACCGCGTGTTGGCGGTCGGCCATCCCAGCCAGACCCTCGCCGCCGAGAAGGAGGCCGCGTTCGCCAAGCGCATGGCCGAGGCCAAGGCGAAGCTGGACGCGAACGAGCTCGAGCGCATCCGCGGCGAAGCCGCCGCGCTCAAGGCCGCGCAGGAAGCGCCCGAGACCACCGAGGCGCTCGCGAGCATCCCGCGCATCTCGATCGACCAGGTGCCGCGAAAGGTTCCCGCCTTCCCGACCGAGCTCGGGGGGACGGACCCCGAGATCCTCGTCCACCCGGTCTTCTCGAACGGCCTCGTGTCGGTCGATCTCGCATTCGACGCGTCGGACCTCTCCGACGATGAAATTCTCCTCCTGCCCTTCCTGGCCAAATCGACGCTCGGCGCGGGCGCGTCCGGGCTCGACTACGCGGCCATGGCCACGCGCATCGCGCGGGCGACCGGCGGACTCGAGGGCCAGACCCTGGCCTTCGACCGCGACGGCGCGGCGCGGGTCCTGCTCGTCCTCCGGGGCAGCGCGCTCGGACGCAACGTCGGCGAGCTCTTCGCCATCTTCCGCGACCTCGCGACGGGGGCGGACTACCTCGACGGCAAGCGCATGAAAGACCTGGCCTTCGAGCAGTTCAACGCCACCCGGAGCGCCATCGTGCGCGGCGGCACGCAGTTCGCGGCCAGCGCGGCCTTCGCTGCGCTCGACGGCGCGGGCGCCCGCGCCGAGCTCCTCGGAGGCTTCTCCCAAGCGAGGAAGCTGCGCGACGCAAGCCGCGCGCTCGAATCCGACGGAACGGGCCTCTCGGCCGAGCTCAAGCGGCTCGCCGCGAAGGTGTTCGCGCGCTCGCGGCTCACAGTCAACCTCGCGGGGGACGCTGGCCCGCTCGAAGAGGCCCGCCGGCATGTCGCCGCCTTCGTCGCGGCGCTCCCGTCCGGCGCCCGCGGCGCGCCCGCGGCCGCCGTACCCGCGAAAGCCCGCGCGGCCGGCATCGCGGTACAGTCGCAGGTGAACTACGTGGCGCGCGCCGCGCGCCTTCCCGACCTGCGGGACCCGATGGCGCCCGCCATCGGCCTGCTCGCGGGCATCGCCTCGACCGACTACATGTACAAAAAGCTCCGCGTCCAGGGCGGCGCCTACGGCGGCTACTCCGTCTACCGCCACGCGGACGGCGGCCGCCTGTTGCTCGCGAGCTACCGCGATCCGCGCATCGAAGGCACGCTCGCGGACATGGCCGGCTTCGCCGCGTTCGCCTCCTCCGACGCCATCGACCGGAACCTGCTCGAGAAGGTGCGCGTATCCGAGATCGGCGCGGTCGACGGCATCCTGTCGCCGAAGACGGCCGCCCTGCGCGCGCTCATGGATCGCGCCAAGGGCTTCGGCGAAACCGAGCGCGCCGCCTACCGCGACGGCCTCTTT
>JAKLEE010000011.1 GCA_022703215.1 Spirochaetota bacterium
AAGCTCGATACCTTCGCCCTCGAGGACACCGAGGACCAGCGCTTCTTCTTCGATCCCGACGGTGCCCATTGGTACGCCTGGGACCGCTGGCACGGCAGGCTCCACCTGCTCGACACGTGGTGGTCGAAATGAGGCGCGCCGCCTTCGCGCTCGGCCTCCTCGCGGCCTTCCTCGTGGCCGGCGCATCGGGACAGGCCTCGACAGCGCCGGCCGGAGGCGACGCATCGACCGGAGAGGCGACCCGACAGGTGCGCGTGCTCGTCGCGCTCGCGCGCGGGGATTTCGACCGCGAAGCCTGGCTCCGGGGGCTCACACTCGCCTTAGCCCGCAACGGCCTCGTCTCCGGCGTCCTCCGCGCGCGGTCGGCCGAGTCGTACCTCGACCAGGCCAACCGCCAGGACTGCGCCCTGGTGCTCGAGATCGAGACCGCAGCCGGCGAGGGCGGATCGACTCGGGTCGCGTGGCGCTACCTCGACGCCCTTTCGCGCTCGGTTCTCGCCGAGGGCTCGTACGCAGCACCCGAACCCACGGAACGCGACCTCTCGGGCTTCTTCTGGGACGAGGTGGAGGCCGCCCTGCCCGCCGCCGTCTCGAGCGTGCGCTACACCGTCTTCACGCTCAAGGGAAAACCCGGCAGCACGGTCTCCGGCTTTTCGCCCAAACCCCTCGTAATCCCCGAATCCGGCGAGCTCGAGATCGTGGCCGACGCGCCGAGCACCTACCGCTGGCGCGCCACGGTGCCGGGCTCGTATCCCGCGGGCGGAGTCTTCGCATTTCTCGGAACCGAGGGCGCGGCGCTCGAACTGCCCGACGATGGACTGCCGCCCTGGTCGGTCGACGCCGGGCTCTTGATGGGCCAGTTTCCGATGCTGCGCTACGATCGGCGCTTCCTCTCGGACCGGGCCTTCGTGGGCTTCGAGCTGGTCAGCTATTCTCCGGGCATCTTCCTGCCGAAGGATTCGCCGCCCGACGATCGCCCTCCGCTTTTCGTGTTCCTGCCGCTCGTCCAGCCAGGCATCCACGTCGGCGCGCGGCTCGCCGCGGCGGACTCGGCCTTCAGGCCCTACCTTTCGGTCGGCGCCTTCACCCGCATCATGTTCCCGGATTTCCGCGTGCTCGCGTTCGATCCGGTCGCGCCCGTCGGAATCCTTCCCGCCATCGGCATCGAGTACGGCACCTCGCGAAAGCTCGCCGTCTGGGTCGAGGTGGGCGACCATCTGTATTTCGGCCCGAACGGCTACCTGATCGCCGCCTCGAATCCGGGCAATGTCCTGTGGATCTCGGACCATGCAGCGCTCGAGATACCCCACGCGCGTTTCGGAGTGAGGTTCGCGCCATGAGGAATCCGAATATACGCGCATCGCGCATTGCCTGCGCCATTCTCGCGATCACGTTCGCGTTCGGCACGGCTTCATGCTGGATGCCTTCGTTCGACCCGGCGCTGAGCACCTCGATGGAGATGGATGCTTTCTTCGCCGAGAAGGGTGTGGATGCGTGGAGGAAGTACTACTCATTCACGGTGAAGGAAGAGCAATGGGAGGAATCGACCGAATTCGTACCATTTCGCAACGACCTGATCACTTCCGATGGCGGCTTCCTCGTACACCGGGACGGGACGGGCCTCGGGATCGCGAAGCTGGAGCGAACCGGCGGTCTCATCTCATTTTCCTGGTCATGGGGGCGCGATTTCAATCCGCTCGGCGCACGCGCCCTTGTGGAGCCCCTGGTGGGTTCCATCGACCAGTTGCTGATACTGAGCGACTTCAGGAAACTGGAATTGCTCGATACAGAAAACCCCTTGAACAACAAGTCCATAACGCTTTTCGGTGAGGGTCAGAGCCCCGTGGCGTTCGGTACCGAGTCCATGTCGACTGGGGCTGAAAACCAGGTCTACCTGAGAATCCTCGTACGCGAGGAACTCTCGGGCAGCGTAAAGGACCACTTCGGCCAATTCGATTTCTCTACGTCAACCTTGGGCTTGGGCCCTGACGAGTTTTCGGTTCCTCGATTTCCCTTCCCGCCCGGTTGGGTCGCCTATGACCCGGCACTCGGCTCCAAACCATGGAGCGTGACGCTCAACCTGGCCGAGCCCGGGCTCTGGCGCTTCGGAGCTTCGGTGTCTCCGCCCCCACCGCCCGCGGAGCTGGTCACCGACTTGAAAGCGCTCGGAACCGGGACCATCCATGACGAGGCCAACCCCCGCATCCTTGCCGAGGGACCGTTCTTCACCGACATCTATTCACTTGCCGGCGTCCACCTCGGCTGGCTTCCCACCGGTTCCTGGCGCTTCGCCTTCGAGTGGTGGGATTCGGCAGAGTTACGCTGGATTTCAGTCTTCACTCGGTTCGCGGTGGTGACCGACAGCAAAGACGACAAGGGAAATATCGCTTTCGCCCAGGTCGAAGGCGTCCCCACGTCCGACCTTCTCGCCTTCGCCGCGGAGAAACTCGGGAACTGAGGCGGTCCGGCGCCGGGCACAAATGAAAAGGGCGGCCCCGGGGCCGCCCTTTCGTTTCGCAGCGCGCTCGTAGCCTATCGTCCCGCGCGTACCGTCTCGACGAAGTCCTTGAGCGCCTGGTTGCCCGCGTAGCGCGCGAGCTGCTCGTCGAGCCAGGCGTTGCGTCGGGCGGGGTCGGTGAAGCGGCGCGAGCCCTCCAGGATGTCGATGGCGTTGTAGACCACTTCCTTCTGTCCGGCCTCGAGCCAGGCGGCCTCGTAGGCGGCGATACGCTCGCGGAGATCGGGCATGGCAGACCTGACGAGCCCCGAGCCGAGGAAGGAGTCAAGCTCGGTCCTCGCGGCGAGCAGACCGGCCTGGCCCGGCGAGGCGGAGCGCGCCGAGTCCTCGCGCGAGGCGTAGGACTTGAAGGCGATGGCGAGCTCGTCCATGCGCTTCGCGAGCACGGCGAGGGCGTCCCGCTCCGCGGTGAGCGCGTCGAACTCTTCCTTCGTGGGTCCCGTGGCCGCCGGCGCGCCCGGGGCGGCCTGCGCGGGCCGACTCGCGAGTTCGGCGTTCTCGCGCTTGAGCGCGTCACGTTCCATCTCGAGCGAGGCGATGAGGCGTTTAGCTTCGGCGATGGAAGCCTCCCGCTCGCTCGCGGAAAGGGCGGCGCCCGCGAGCTCGGTCTCGAGCCTGGTCGCGCGCGCCTGTAGGTCCGCGATGCGCGTCCGGTCGGCTTCCACGCGCGCTTTCTCGGCCGCGCTCCAGCCTTCGAGGGTGCGCCGCGCGCCGCGCGCCGCCTGGGTCGCAATCTCCGCCGGCGGCGAGGACGCGAGGATCTTGATGTACCCTTCCGCGGCTTCGGTCCAGGCTCCGCGTTCCAGCGAGCGGTTGGCGGCTGCGAGCTCGGTCGCGGAAGCCGGCGAGGGGGCGGGAAGCTCTGCCGCGGGGCGGGGCGGAGCGGCCAGGGCCATGGCGGCCACCGCGCCCGCCGACGGGGGCGCTCCCATGGCGTTCAGGGCCTCGACATAGGAGGCGGAGGCGACCGCGAAGTCTCCAGCCTTGTACGCGATTTCCGCGCGGTCGAACGCGAGCGAGGCTCCGGCGACCTTGACTGCGGCGTCGAGCGACCTGTCGTTCCAGGCGAACTCGAAGGCGGAAACGAGCTCGGGAGCCACCGAAACCGCCTCGCGGTATGCGGCCTCGGCAGCGACGCGGTCCCCGCGAGCGAGAGCCTCGTCGCCGCGGGCGCCTGCGGCCCTCGCCGTGGCATAAAGCTCGGCTTGCCGCACGAGCCCGGACGCGTCGGCGCTGGCGCGGTCGATCTCGGATTTTACGAGGGACGAGAGCGCTTGCGCGATAAATAGGTCGGCTTCGCGGCGGGATGCCAGCGTTGACGACGCGGCGATTTCCGGATCGGCGAGGAAGGCGGAAAGGGCGGAGACGCCGGCATAGGCATCCTCGTAGCGGCGTTCCGACACGGCCAGGCGGACGGTTCGATAGAGACCGACGATTCGCTCCTCCGCGGCCTTGTCCTTCGCCTGCCTCGCCTGCAACGCAGCGAGCTCCGCCCGTGCGGTCTCGAGACCCGCGCTGGCTTCGGCCCGCGCGAGTTCGAGGGTCCGGACGCGGGCGTCGAGGGTGGAGCGCAGCTCGGTTTCCCGCGCGGCAGCCTCGTCCTGGATGCGACGCCGCTCCGACGCGACCGCGGCGAGATTCCGCTCGTACTCCGCCTTCGCGGCCGCTATGCGGGCGTCGGACGCTTCCCGCTCGGAATCGAGCGCGAGGCGGAACGAAGCGAGCGCCGTCTGGAACTCGGCGGTCTTGCGTACCTCGAAATCCTTGATGCGGGCCTCGATTTCCGCTTCCGCGTAACCCTCGGCCCGCAAACGGGCGCGTTCGGTCTCGATCTCGGATTCGAGGCGGGATTTGAGCTCGGTCTCACGCTCGAGCAGCCTTGCTTCGAAGCTCCTGGCGAGCTCCAGGCTGTCCTCTTCGAGAGATTCGAGGCGGTCGCGGATCTCGTCGAGCTGGACATCCTTCTCGCGTATCAAGGTCTCTGATTCGGCCCTGAGTTCGCGGATAAGGCGGCCTTCGGCGCTGAGCACCACCGCGGAGTTGCTCGCGATGTCCGCCTCTCTCTGACGGAAGAAGGACGCCAGCAGCAGGAAGGCCGCCGCCATGCCGACCACGGCGAGGGCGTTGACCAGGGCAGGCACCAAAACGCCCTTTCGGAGGGCTGGAATACGAGCTTCCTCGGGCACGGCGATGCGGTTCTCGACGGCGATGGCGTCGATCCGTTTGAGGATGTCCTCCCCGTCCTCGCCCGAAATGCCGGCTGCGCGGGCCGCTTCGAGCATGCCGGAATCCAGGTTGCCCCGCGGATTCGCGAGGCTGCCAGCGGTCATCGTGTGGATCGCCTTGGCCTTCTGGAGCAAGCCCTTCTTTCCCATTCGTCCTCCGCTCCCCCGATCAGTATAGTATCGGCGGATCGCGGATTACAGGGGCGCGGGCGAACCGATATTCGCTTGACTCGGTCGAGCCTTCTTCGGTAAGCTGGAATCGAAAACGTTTTCGACAGAGAAGGCAATGGTAACGATCAAGGATATCGCCCGCACGCTCGGTGTGTCGGTCGGCACCGTATCGAAGGCCCTGAACGGCAGGGATGACGTGGGCGACGAACTCCGCGCGCGCATCATCGACACCGCCCGAGAACTCCGCTACGAGCCGGACCCGATCGCCCGCAGGCTCGTCACCAAACGGAGCCGTACCCTCGGCGTCTTCATGCTCGACCGCCAGGGCTTCGGCGTCCGGCGCAATTTCGGCTGGCTCTTCCTGGACGGCATCCTGCACGGCGCGGCCGAACGAGAGTACGACCTCGTGCTGTTCTCCAACACCGATGACACGCGCTACGAGCGCTCCTATATCGACATCTGCCGGAGCAGGCGCGTCGACGCCGCCATCATCGTCGGCCTTCGCGGCGACGACCGCTACCTCGATGACGTGTTGAACGCGCCCATCCCTGTCGCACTGATCGACACCGAGGTCTCCGGAGGAAGCGCGACCTTCGTCAGCTCCGACAATCGCGCCGGCGCCGCGCTCGCGCTGGAACACCTGGCCTCGCTCGGCCACGAAAAAGTCGCGACGCTACGCGCGCCGTTCTCCTATCCGGGACGGCTCCGCTACGAGGCCTGGGCGGAGTTCGCCGCGGCGCTCGGATGCTTCCGCGACGACTATGTGCGCGACGGCGACTTCACGCCCGAATCCGGCATGAGCGCCGCGGAGTCCTTCGCGGCAATGCGCGAGATGCCGACCGCCATTTTCGCCGCGAGCGACCTCATGGCCATCGGGCTCATCCGGGGTTTCGAGAAGCGGGGCGTCAGGGTGCCTGAGGATATCTCGATCGTCGGCTTCGACGACATTCCGAACGCGGACCTCGTGGGGCCGGCGCTGACGACCGTAGCCCAGGACACGCTGGGCATCGGGAAGGCAGCCCTCGACGCAGTGCTCGACGAACTCGATTCCGGGTCGCGGCGCGAGGAGATCCTCGTCGAGCCTCGACTCGTCGTGCGTCAGTCGTGCGCCGCTCCGCGGGCCGCGGCCGGTTCCGTGAAGGGCTGACAGGACGAGGCTGGCGGCGCCGGGCGAACACCCTGATAGTCTCCTCCGCTCAAAAAAAGCCCGGCTCCCCGAAGGGAACCGGGCTTTCTGTTTATGCGTTGCAGTAGGTGTCAGCGAGCCGCACGGACGGAATCCGTACCGTGGCGATCGGGACGCATCTTCAGCCGAGCACCGCCAGGAGGACGCCAGCGGCGATCGCGGAGCCGATGACGCCCGCGACGTTCGGTCCCATGGCGTGCATGAGCAGGTAGTTGTTCGGATTCTCCCGCTGCCCCTCGACCTGCGAGACGCGCGCCGCCATCGGCACGGCCGAAACGCCGGCGGAGCCGATGAGCGGGTTGATCTTGCCGCCCGAGATCACGTTCATGAGCTTGCCGAGCAGCACGCCGCCGGCGGTGCCCACCGCGAAGGCGGCTAGGCCGAGCCCGATGATCTTGAGGGTCTCCTCCGTCAGGAAGCGATCCGCGCTTGCGGTGGCCCCGACCGAGATGCCCAGGAAGATGGTCAGGATGTTGATGAGGGCATGCTGGGCCGTGTCCGACAGGCGTCCGGTGACGCCGGTCTCGCGGAAGAGGTTGCCGAGCATGAGGGCGCCCACGAGCGGCACGGCCGAGGGCAGAAGCAGGCCCACGAGGATGGTGACGGCGATGGGGAAAACCACCTTCTCCGTCTTCGACACCTCGCGGAGCTGGTCCATGACGATGGCCCGCTCCTTCTTCGTGGTCAGGAGCCGCATGATGGGCGGTTGGATGATCGGGACGAGGGCCATGTACGAGTACGCCGCGATGGCGATGGCGGGCAGGAGCTCGGGCTTGAGCTTGCTCGTCAGGAAGATGGCCGTCGGGCCATCCGCTCCGCCGATTATGCCGATCGACGCGGAAGCCTGCGGGTCGAAACCGAGCGCCCGCGCGCCGAGGTAGGTCAGGAAGATGCCGAGCTGCGCGGCCGCGCCGAGGAGCAGGCTCTTCGGGTT
Source organism: Spirochaetota bacterium (assembly GCA_022703215.1). Lineage (GTDB taxonomy): Bacteria > Spirochaetota > Spirochaetia > Treponematales > UBA12059 > JAFGNN01. The sequence continues at coordinate 7,035 of JAKLEE010000011.1, forward strand.
GGCGATGAGGGGTCCGAAGTCCGTCATGGCGCCGACGCCCATGAAGATGAGCGGCGGGTAGATGCCGTACTTGACGCCGTAATAGAGGTAGTGGATGAGCCCGCCCGGGATCTCGCGGCCGTCGGCGCCGACGGTCGGACCGGACATGATGCCGCCGAGCGGCAGGTTCGAGAGCAGCATGCCGAAAGCGATCGGCACGAGGAGGAGGGGCTCGAATTTCTTGACGATGCCGAGATAGAGGAGGACGCAGGACACCGTGATCATCAGGATATCCTTCCATCCCATCACGGCGAAGCCGGTCGTCCCCAGGAATTCCAGTACGCTGTCCCACATGGGAGGTACCCCTCCCCTTACGAAAGTTCGACGAGGGTGTCGCCGGTGTTGACGGAGGCGCCGGCCTGAACCCTGAAGGCGGCGACGGTGCCGTCGGCGGGCGCGACGATCTCGTTCTCCATCTTCATGGCCTCGAGGATGAGCAGGACGTCGCCGCGCCTGACGGCCTGGCCGGCGGAGGCCTTGAGGGCGGTGATGGTGCCGGGCATCGGCGACTTGACGAGCTGCGAGCCGGAGGAGACCGGCGCCGAGGGGGCCGGAGCGGGCGCCGCGGGGGCGGCGTGAACGGCGGCGGGAGCCGCGACGGGCGCCGGAGCGGAGGCGGCGCGGGCGCCGCCGAGTTCCTCGACGGCCACGTCGTAGGTCTTGCCGTTGACGGTGATGCGGTATTGCTTCATGGAAGTCTCCTTAGGCGTGGCGGCGGCCGCTCGCGGCGGCGCGCGCGATTCGTTCTGCGAAGCCCCAGGCGGGGACGTTGATGCCGGAAGGTGTCGACCCGACGGGCGCGACTCCTGCGATCCGGAAGCTGCCGGTACTCATGCCGCTGGCGGCGGAAACGGCGGCGGCGATGACCGCGAGGAGCTCGCCTTCGTCGCCGCCCGAGGCTTGCGCCGCCGGCATGATGACGTTGGCGGGCGCGACTGAAGGCACGTGGTCAGGCTTTTTCCGGCCCACGAAAATCAGCTTGAACAGCTCGAGGACGAAGGACAGCCCGATCAGCGAGAAGAAGACGGTGCCCATTCCGAGGGCGACGATGAACCAGTCGTTCATTACCGCCTCCTAGACCGGGAAGTTGCCGTGCTTGCGGCTCGGTCGCGTCTCGCGCTTGCCGGAAAGCAGGGCCAGGGCGGCGAGGAGGCGGCTCCGCGTAACGGCGGGCTCGATGACGTCGTCGACGTAGCCGCGCGCCGCGGCCTTGTAGGGGTTCGCGAAGGAGCGCTTGTACTCCTCGATCTTCTCCTTGCGCGCGGCGGCCGGGTCGGCGGCTTCCTCGATCTCCTTCTTGAAGATGATGTTGGCCGCGCCGTCGGGGCCCATGACCGCGATCTCCGCGCTCGGCCAGGCGAAGACCTGGTCCGCGCCGAGGTGCTTGGAGCACATGGCGATGTAGGCGCCGCCGTAGGCCTTGCGCACGATGACGGTCAGCTTGGGCACCGTCGCCTCGCTGTAGGCGTAGAGCAGCTTGGCCCCGTGGCGGATGACGCCGCCGTGCTCCTGGCCGACGCCGGGCAGGTAGCCGGCGGTGTCGGAGAGGGTCAGGAGGGGGATGTTGAACGCGTCGCAGGTGCGGATGAAGCGGCTGGCCTTGTCGGAGGCGTTGATGTCGAGCACGCCGGCCATGACCGCCGGCTGGTTCGCGACGACGCCGATCGAGCGGCCGCCGAGGCGGGCATAGCCGATGACGATGTTCTTGGCGTAGTCGGCCATCACTTCCATGAAGTCCCCGGCGTCGACGAGGCCCTCGATGATGCGGCGCACGTCGTAGGGCTTGTTCGGCTGGTCGGGGATGATGGCCGCGAGCGCCTCGGGGGCGACCGGCGGCTCGGCGACGGCCGCGAGCGGGGCGTCCTCGAGGTTGTTCTGCGGCAGGAACGAAAGCAGGCGGCGGATGGCCGCGAGGGTAGCGTCCTCGTTCTCGAAGCGGAGGTGCGCCACGCCCGACTTCTCGCAGTGCACGTGCGAGCCGCCCAAGTCCTCGGCGGAGACGTCCTCGCCGGTCACGGCCTTGATGACCTGCGGACCGGTGATGAACATGTTGGACGACTTGTCGGTCATGAGGACGAAGTCGGTGAGCGCCGGCGAATAGACCGCGCCGCCCGCGCAGGGTCCCATGATGACGGAGACCTGCGGGATGACGCCCGAGGCCAGGGTGTTGCGGTAGAAGATGTCGCCGTAGCCTGAAAGGGCGTCGACGCCCTCCTGGATGCGGGCGCCGCCCGAGTCGTTGATGCCGACCAGGGGGATGCCCACCTTGACCGCCAGGTCCATGACCTTGCAGATCTTGGCCGCGTGCATCTCGCCGAGCGAGCCGCCGATGACGGTGAAGTCCTGCGCGAACACCGCCACCTGGCGGCCGTCCACGAGGCCGTAGCCCACCACGACGCCCTCGCCGGGGGCCTCGACCTCGTCCATGCCGAGCTCGACGGCGCGGTGCTCCACGAAGGCGTCCACCTCGACGAAGCTGCCCGGGTCCATGAGGGCCTCGATGCGTTCGCGCGCGGTCTTCTTGCCCTTCTGGTGCTGGGCGTCGACGCGCTTCGGTCCGCCGCCGGCGACTATCTTCGCCCGCGCTTCCTCGAGCCGCTTGATCTTCTCTTCCATGTGTATCTCCGTTGTTACGCCTCGTCGCGCTGGCAGAGCTCGACGAGGACGCCGTTGGTCGCCTTGGGATGGAGGAACGCTATCTTCGCGCCGCCCGCGCCGTAGCGCGGCTTTTCGTCGATCAGGCGGACGCCCTTGGCCTTGAGCTCGGCCAAGGTCGCCTCGAGGTCGTCGACGCGGAAGGCTAGGTGCTGGACGCCGGCGCCGCGCGCCTCGATGTGCTTCGCGATCGGGCCGTCGGGCGCCGTGGACTCGAGCAGCTCGACCTCCGTGTCGCCGACGGGCAGGAAGGCGGTCTTCACCTTCTGCTCCTCGACGGTCTCGGTGCCGGCGAGCTTGAGGCCGAGCAGGTCGGTATAGATCTTGAGGGTTTCGTCCAGGTTCGACACCGCGATGCCGATGTGGTCCAGCTTGAGCACCATGCTTTCAGTCTCCCGCTTGTTCAGGGCTTGCTCCGGACTGCCCCGCGAGCGGGGATCCGGAGCTTGACAGGATTTCCTCGAGCGTCTCGAGGGCATCATAGAGATCGCGTTCACGCGTGGCAAGCTCTCCGGCCAGCTTGAGGAGCTCGGCGCCGGCGGGACCCGCCTCGAGGCGCGCGAGCACCCGGGCGGCGAGCGCGGCCTTGAGTTCGGCCGCGGCGTTCGACTTCCGCCGAGACTCGAGTTGTCCCGACTCGAGGAGCTTGGCCCGGTGAGCCTCGATCGCGTCGACCAGGGGTTCGACGCCCTCGCCCGTCTCCGCGACGGTCTTGAGCACGGGCGGGAGCTTCGCGAGGAGGGCGTGCGGATCCTCTTCCTGCGCCCCTGCGGTGCCTGCCCCGGCGGCCGTGTTGGCCGGCGACGCCGCGTGATGTGCGCCCCCCGAGGCGATGGCGCGCGCGCCCGCTCCCGTGTTCACCCAGGCGGTTTCCAGCATGGCGCGGATCTCGCGCACCACGCGGTCGGCACCGTCCCGGTCGGCCTTGTTGACGACGAAGACATCGCCGATCTCCATGACGCCGGCCTTGATGGCCTGGATGTCGTCACCGAGGCCGGGCACGGACACGAGGATGACGGAATCGGCGAGCTTTACGATGTCCACCTCGGACTGGCCGACGCCCACCGTCTCGATGACGATGCGTTCGTAGCCGGCGGCGTCGAGGATTCGCACCGTTTCGGCGCAGGCCTTCGAGAGCCCGCCGAGCGAGCCGCGGGTGGCTAGGGAACGGATGAAGACGCCCTCGTCGAGGGCGCGGCCCTGCATGCGGATGCGGTCGCCGAGCACCGCCCCGCCTGTGTACGGGCTCGAGGGATCGACCGCGACGACGCCGACCTTGAGCCCGCGCTCGCGATACGCCTTGACCAGCTTGTCGACGAGGGTGCTCTTGCCGGATCCGGGCGGTCCGGTTACGCCGACTACGTGCGCCTTGCCGGTGTGCCGGTGGAGGAGGCGGAGCGCCGCCTCGACGCCGGGGTCAGCGGACTCGGCCCGGGTGATGGCGCGCGCGATGGTCCGGGCGTCGCCGGCCCTGATCAGGGCGACGACGCCTTCCGGATCGGGCGCGCCTCGATCACCCATCGGACTCAGCGCTTGAGGTGGGTCCGGATGAACTCCACCGTGGTACCCGTCGGGGTTCCGGGACCGAAGATGGCGGCGATGCCCTTGGACTTGAGGAACTCGTAATCCCCTTCCGGGATGACGCCGCCGCCGATGACGAGCACGTCGTCCACCTTCTTCTCCGCGAGCAGCTCGGTGACTCGGGGAAAGAGGTGGTTGTGCGCGCCCGAAAGGATGCTCATGGCGATGACGTCGACGTCCTCCTGGACGGCCGCCTGCACGATCTGCTCGGGCGTCTGGCGGAGTCCCGTGTACACCACTTCCATGCCGGCGTCGCGGAGGGCGCGGGCGATGACCTTGGCGCCGCGGTCGTGGCCGTCGAGGCCGGGTTTGGCGACCAGCACGCGTATGGTTCGTTCCATCTGAATCTCCCGTCAGATCGTGACTTTCTGCTGGTACTCGCCGAAGGTGGCGCGGAGCACGTCGCAGATCTCGCCGAGCGTGGCGTAGGCCTTGACCGCCTCGACGATGGGCGGCATCAGGTTGGCGTCGGACTTCGAGGCGGCCTTGAGCGCGGCGAGCGCGGACTCGACCTTCGAGGAGTCGCGCTTCGCGCGGAGCGCCTTGAGCTTCGCGGTCTGCGAGGCGCCGACCGAGGGGTCGACGCGGAGCAGTCCTTCGGGCGCGGATTCCTTGACCTGGAACTTGTTGAGGCCGACCACGACCCGCTCGCCGGACTCCACGTCCATCTGGTAGGCGTAGGCGGCGTCCTGGATCTCCTGCTGCACGAAGCCGTGCTCGATGGCCTTGACCGCGCCGCCGAGCGAGTCGATCTTGCGGATGTAGTTCCAGGCCTCGTCCTCGATGCGGTTCGTGAGGCTCTCGACGTAATAGCTGCCCGCGAGCGGGTCGACGGTCTCCGCCGCACCGGACTCGTTGGCGATGATCTGCTGGGTGCGGAGCGCGATGCGCACCGATTCCTCGGTCGGGAGGGCGAGCGCCTCGTCGCGCGAGTTGGTGTGGAGGCTCTGCGTGCCGCCGAGCACCGCCGCCAGCGCCTGGATGGCGACGCGCACGACGTTGTTGTCGGGCTGCTGGGCGGTCAGGGTCGAGCCGCCGGTCTGCGTGTGGAAGCGGAGCATCCAGGACTTCGGGCTCTTCGCGCCGAAGCGTTCCTTCATCACCTTGGCCCAGAGGCGGCGGGCGGCGCGGAACTTGGCGACTTCCTCGAAGAGGTCGTTGTGCGCGTTGAAGAAGAAGGAGAGGCGCGGCGCAAACTCGTCGACGTCGAGCCCCGCCTTGATGGCAGCCTCGACGTAGGCGATGCCGTCCGCGAGCGTGAAGGCCACTTCCTGCACTGCGGTGGAGCCCGCCTCGCGGATGTGGTAGCCCGAGATGGAGATGGTGTTCCAGGCCGGCACTTCCTTCGAGCAGTACGCGAAGATGTCGGTGATCAGGCGCATCGAGGGCTCGGGCGGGAAGATGTAGGTGCCGCGGGCCACGTATTCCTTGAGGATGTCGTTCTGGATGGTGCCGTTGAGCTTGTCGGCCGTCACGCCCTGCTTCTCCGCGACCGCGATGTACATGGCGAGCAGCACGGCGGCGGGGGCGTTGATGGTCATGCTCGTGGAGACCTTGTCGAGCGGGATGCCGTCGAAGAGGAGCTCCATGTCCGCGAGGCTGTCGATGGCGACGCCGACCTTGCCGACTTCGCCCGCGGAGAGCGGGTGGTCCGAGTCGTAGCCGATCTGAGTGGGCAGGTCGAAGGCCACCGAGAGGCCGGTCTGTCCCTGCTCGAGCAGGAACTTGTAGCGCTTGTTGGATTCCTCGGCGGTGGCGAAGCCCGCGTACTGGCGCATGGTCCAGAAGCGTCCGCGGTACATGGTCGTCTGGACGCCTCGGGTGAAGGGATATTCGCCCGGCAGCCCGATATCGTCGAGGTATTCACGACCGGCGAGGTCGGCGGGGGTGTAGAGACGCTCGACCGGAGCCTTGGAGCCCGTGACGAAGTCCTTCCGCCGTTCGGGGTGCTTGGCCAGCGACTTGTCGACCCCCGCGTTCCAGCGCTCGAGCTCGACTTTCAGCTTTTCGTTTCCGGACATCGCTTCCTCCGCTTCGACAGGTGGCTTCAGGACGCGGCCGCGGCGGCGATTTCCCAGCCGCGGCGGAGCGCCTTCAGGTTGAGGTCCTCGGTGCCCTTCGGCACGCGGTTCTTGACGGCGGACTCGAGGGTGGGAAGGTCGACCACGCCGGAGACGCGGCCGAGAACGCCGAGGGCCACGATGTTCGCCACGACCTTCTTGCCGAGCTCGTCGGCGGCGGTCGCGAGGATGGGCACGCGAACCGTGCGCGCGGTGACTTCGGGTGACTGCGGTACGCTGGCGTCGACGATGACGAGGCCCCTGCCCATGACTTTGCCGTAGGTGCGGTATGCTTCGGCTGTCAGCGCGAGGAGGAAGTCCGGATCGATGGCCTTCGGGTAGTCGATGTCGTCCTCCGAAACCACCACCTCGGCCTTCGAGGCGCCGCCGCGGGCCTCGGGGCCGTAGCTCTGCGTCTGGACCGCGTTCTTGCCTTCGAGTATGGCGGCCTCGGCGAGCACGATGCCCGCCAGGAGGAGCCCCTGGCCGCCCGAGCCGCTCAGTCGGAATTCTGTTCGCATCCGCGAAGCCCTCCGTCGATGTTCTTCCAGGCGCGGCGCACCTTGGCGGTGGCCTTGAAATACTCGTCGCAGTACTCGGGCTGGGACGACTTGTGGAGCTCTCCGATGAGGAGCTTGCCCTGCACCTTGTCCGGCGGCAGGGCGGCGGCCGCCTTGGCGTTGACGGTGCGTCCCTTGATCCACTCGAGCATGTCGACCGCGGAGCCGATCTTGTTCTTCCGTCCCATGTAGGTGGGGCACTGGCTGAGCGCTTCGACCACCGCGAAACCCTTGTGCTGCAGTGCCTGTTCGATGAGGTCGATCAGCATGGGGACGTGGAAGCTGGTACCGCGGGCCACATAGGTGGCGCCGGCCGCCTTGGCGAGCTCGGCCAGGTCGAAGTCGCGCTCGGAATTGCCGTAGGGCGCGGTGGTGGCGAGCATGCCCTTGGGCGTCATCGGCGAGTACTGGCCGCTCGTCATGCCGTAGATGTTGTTGTTCATCACGATGGTGGTGATGTCGATGTTGCGGCGCGCCGCGTGTATGAAATGGTTGCCGCCGATGGCGGTGCAGTCCCCGTCGCCGGTCATGACGATTACCTTGAGGTCGGGGCGCGCCACCTTGAGGCCCGTGGCGAAGGCGAGCGCGCGGCCGTGGGCGGTGTGCAGGGTGTCGAAATCGAGGTAGCCGACCGCGCGGCTCGAGCAGCCGATGCCCGAGACGAGCATGATCTTGTTCTTGTCGAGCCCGAGCCGGTTTATCGCGCGCACGAGGGCGCCGGTGATGGTGCCGTGTCCGCAACCGGGGCACCAGATGTGCGGCAGGCGGTCCTGGCGGAAGTACGAGAGGGTTTCGCTCATTTCGCCGCCTCCATGATGGCCGCGAGTATCTCCTCGGGCCTGAACAGCTCGCCGTTGACCTTGGAGACGCGCGCCACCTTTGCGTTGCAGCGCGAGGCCCGCTCGACCTCGAGGGCCACCTGGCCGAGGTTCATCTCCGGTACGACGATGGCCTTGACCCGGGAGGAGAGCTCGCGCACCGCCTCGTCCGGGAAGGGCCAGATGGTCCTGAGACGCAGCATGCCGGCCTTGATGCCGGCCGCGCGCGCCTTGCGCACCGCGGAGAGCGCGCTCATGGCGGAGGAGCCGAAGGAGATGACGGCGACCTCGCAGTCGTCGAGGCTTTCGGTGACGAAGTCGCGGATCACGGGCTCGTTGCGGTCGATCTTGGCGGCAAGGCGGCGCATCAGGCGGTCGGCCACCTCGGGCTTGTTGGAGGGGAAGCCCGTCTCGTCGTGGAAGAGGCCCGTGACGTGCCAGCGATAGCCTTCGCCGAAGGGGGCCATCAGGGGCACGCCGCCGTCGGTTTCCGCCGCGTAGGGCTTGTAGCCGACGCGCGACTTCGGCGCAGGGCGGCTCTCGATGACAAGCTCCGACGCGTCGGGCAGCTCGACCTTCTCGCGCATGTGGCCGATGACCTCGTCCATGAGGACGATGGCCGGCACGCGGTAGCGCTCGGACAGGTTGAAGGCCCGTACCGTGAGCTCGAAGCATTCCTTGACGTTGCCGGGCGAGAGGACGATGACCGGATGGTCGCCGTGGGTGCCCCAGCGGGCCTGCATCACGTCGCCCTGGGCGGGGCTCGTGGGCATTCCGGTGGAGGGACCGACGCGCTGGACGTTGACGAAGACGACGGGCACCTCGCAGAGCGAGGCGTAGCCGAGCAGTTCCTGCATGAGCGAGAAACCGGGACCGCTCGTGGCGGTCATGGACTTCTTGCCGGTCAGCGAGGCGCCGATGATGGCGGCCGCGCTGGCGATCTCGTCCTCCATCTGGATGAAGGAGCCGCCGACCTTCGGGAGCTCCTCGGCGCAAAGCTCGGCGATCTCCGTGCTCGGCGTGATCGGATAGCCCGCGTAGAATTCGAGGCCGGCCGCGAGCGCGCCGACCGTGCAGGCCTCGTTGCCCTGCATGAGCTTGACGGTCCTAGGCATGGTGGGCCTCCGGGGGAACCTTCAGGTCGACGACGTGCTCGTCGGCCCCGTCCGCCGGGGCGGCGTCGCGGGGTTTGACCTCGATGGCGAAATCCGGGCAGCGGAGCTCGCACATGAGGCAGCCGATGCAATCGTCCGGCCGGGCTGCGAAGACCTTCCCGTCCCTGAGTTCCAGGACCTTCTTCGGGCAGTAGGCGACGCAGATGTTGCAGCCCTTGCAGAACTTTTCCCTGATGAGGTGACGGTAGAATTTCTTGTCGCTCATGGCGCTCTCTCTGTGGGATCGGCGCCGTCCCGGGCGGGGCGGTCCGCGACGCGCCGGATCAGGATACGGTTTTCCCCGGGGGGAATCCGACCTGGAACGCGGCCTTCGTCTGCATGATGCGTGCGATGAGTGTACTCGAGGAATTTAGGACTGTAAAGCCGGAAAGCGCCGACGGTTTCGCTGGCGTCGGGATAACTCCTTTTCATATTTATACATCTGATGTTCATGTCGATGCGTGCGGCCGCGACCGATGTCGCGGTGCGAGCTCCGGCAGCGTACCCGCTCCGGTTCACAGGCCGGATGAAGGGCGCTATAATCCTTGCAGCGCCGCGTCGAGGCGGCGCCTTCGACACCCCAGGAGGCCTCCATATGCCGCGCAAGCTCCTCGTCCGGGACCTGACCCTCCGCGACGGCCAGCAGTCACAGTTCGCCACCCGCATGAACCAGTCGCAGGTCGACCGCACCCTTCCCCACTACGCGAAAGCCGGCTTCTGGGGCATGGAGGTCTGGGGCGGCGCGGTGCCCGATTCCGTCATGCGCTACCTCGGGGAGAGCCCCTGGACCCGCCTCGAGAAGATCCGCGACGGAGTCGCCGGCGCCTCGAAGCTGACCGCCCTTTCCCGCGGGCGCAACCTCTTCGGCTACAACCCCTACCCCGACTCCGTCATCGAAGGCTTCTGCACCAATGCCGTGAAGAGCGGCGTCGACGTCATGCGCATCTTCGACGCGCTCAACGACATCGACAACATGACGAGCTCGATCGACGCCGTGAAGAAGGCTGGCGGCACGGCGGACTGCGCGGTCTGCTACACCACCGACCCCCAGTTCACGCGGGGCGAACGCTTCTCGGCCTTCCTCAAGGGGAGGCGCCTGCCGAAGGCCATCTTTACGACGAAATACTTCGTCGACAAGGCGAAGGAGCTCGCGCGCCGCGGCGCCGACATGATCTCCATCAAGGACATGGCGGGCCTCGTGGAGCCGGCCGCCGCGGCGGACCTGGTCAAGGCCATCAAGGACGCGGTGCCACTCCCCCTCGACTTCCACACCCACTGCACGCCGGGCTTCGGCGTGGCCAGCGTCCTCATGGCCATGGCCTCGGGCGTCGATATCGTGGACTCGGTGGTGCTCGGTTTTTCCGGTGGTCCCGCGGCCCCGGCTTTCGAGATAGTCCAGCTTTTCGCCGACCGGCTCGGCCTCGAGACGGGTGTCGACCTCAAGTCCGTCTCCGCGCTCGACGCCGAGCTCCGCTCGATCCGTACCGAGCTCGACAAATTCGACCAGTTCAAGCGGCTTCCGCCCGCCTTCGACATCGCCTCCGGCGCAGTACCGGCCTCGCTCGAGGGCCTCGTCGAGGACGCGGTCGCGGCGGCGAAGGCCGGGAAGATCGACGTCGTGCTCGGCGTCTGCCAGGACATCGAGAAGTGGTTCAACTACCCCGAGCCCGACGGCATCGTCAAGCGCGCCCAGATACCCGGCGGCATGTACACCAACATGCTGGCGCAGCTCAAGGAGGCCAAGCTCGAGCAGCACATGGAGGAGGTGCTCCGCTCCGTGCCCCTCGTGCGCCTCGACGCCGGCGTCCCGCCGCTCGTCACGCCGACCAGCCAGATCGTGGGCGTGCAGGCGGTCAACTGCGTCATCGATAAGACCCAGGGGAAGCCCTGGTACACCAACGTATCGAAGAACTTCATCGAGCTCGTGAAGGGCTCTTACGGGCGCACGCCCTGGCCCGTCGACCCGGCCTTCCGGGAGAAGATCGCGGGCGTGCGCGAAGAGACGCCCTACGACACCTCGAAGTACAAGGTCCAGCCCAACCCGGAAATCCCCGAGTTCGGTGGCGTCCGCCTGGCTCTCGACGGGAAGGAGGAGCTCCTCCTCGAGCTCTTCCCGAGCGTGGCCGACAAATTCCTGCGTGCCGAGCGCGAGAAGGAATGGAAGGCCAAGCTCGCCGCCCTGCCGCCCGAGCCCGACCCGGACGAGGGCAAGCGCTTCCCCCCGGAATTCTGGGAAGAGGAACTGCAGGCCGCGATCGAGGCCTGAGCCTTTCGCGCATCCTGGAAAGAACGGGCCGCCCACGACGGGCGGCCCGTTCTTTTAGCGTCGAATCCACGGTCCCCGGGACGACGGGCCTTACCCGAGGCGCACCCCGGCCACGCGGACTTCGCGCCGCCCATCGTCGATCTCGAGGGTCACAACCCCCTCGACGCCGCGCGCCGGGCCGTAGCCCGCGACGAGCTCCTCGAGCGAGAGCCGCTGTCCGGGCAGCGGTGGGAAGAGCGAGCAGCCCGCGGGATGGGCGATGCCGTGGGGCATGCCGTCGGAACCGAACAGCAGGTCCTTGCCGGGGACGAAGCCCGCCGCGTCGATCAGCATGCGGAAGGGGTTGTTGCGCGCGAGCGTTTCCCCGTCGAGCCGGTCGCGGTAGTCCACCGTGTCGCTCGTGAAATTCGGCTGCATGGACAGGACCGCGCCGAGCTCGCGGGCCCGGAACGCCTGGTCCCTCGAGATGAACTGGACGTGCTCGAGGCGGACGAGGGGGAAGGAAAGCCCGTCGCGCCGCGCGGCCTCGAGGCAGCGGAGGGCCTGCTCGATGGCGAGGGGGCCGATTGCATGTATCGCGAGCCCCGCGCCGAGCGATGCGGCGGCGGCGAATTCCCCGAGCAGGGCCTCGTCGGCGTAGGGCATGAGGGGCGAGCTTTCGCCGAGCCAGCCCGCTTCGATGGCCGCCGTGCGCGCGCCGATCGCCCCGTCGAGGAAGAGTTTGATGCCGGAGCAGGCCGCGCGGTCTTCCGGCGGCAAGGAAGCGAAAAGTTTCGGGCCCGCGAAGGCGGCGGACGCGCGCGGATTCGCCCGCATGACCCGGAAGGCAGGCACGCTGGCCACCGCGAGGTCCTCGGCCGAACCGATGCCCAGGGGAAGGAGCGAGTCGAGAAAGGCGTCGAGCTTGGCGCCGTCGATCCCCGCGAGGCCGCAGTAGGCCTCGAAGAGGCGCGGAACGTTGGCCTCGCGCCACGCGGCGTCGTCCCGGTGGGCGGCCAGGTCGGGAACGACGCCTTCGACGAAGGGCAGCGCAGCGTCGGAAAGCAGGAAGCCGTGCAGACTGCGGTTGATCAGCAGCGCCGGCGGCAAGGTCGCGAGCGTCGCCGCGTCGAGAACGAGCTCGTTAGACTTCCAGCCCCGGACCACCGAGAGCCGATCACGCGGCAGGGAGCGAAGGCGCTCGAGAGCGCGCGCGGCGTCCAGGTCGGCGAGGTCGGGGCAGGAGCCGAAGGCCGCGTAGAGGCTCGTGTGCGTGTGGTTGTCGTGGAGGAGCGGGATCTCGACCCGGCGGACGGCGCTCACCTCGCCGCTCCCGCGTCGGGCGCCGGGGATTCCGGGGCCGCGGCTTTCCGCGAGGGCAGCTGCGCCAGGACCATGCCCGCGAGCATCAAGGCGGCGCCCGCGAGCGCGCGGCCGGCCAGCCGCTCGCCCAGGATGAGGCCGCCGCCGAGCGCGGCGAAAGGCGCCTCGAGGCTCATGATGAGCGAGGCGCGCGCCGGGTGCGCCCGCTTCTGGGCGACCATCTGGAGCGTGTAGCCGACGCCGATCGAGCCGAGGCCGCCGTAGAGGATGGGGATGGCCGCCGCGCGTATCGCAGCGAACTCGGGTTTCTCGAAAATGAAGGCCAGGCCGAGCGTCGCGAGTCCGACCAGCAGGAACTGGCCGGCCGCGAGCTCGATCGGGTCGACGCGCGAAGCCCAGCGGTCCACGACCAGGATGTGCGCGGTCCAGAAGAAGGCGCCCGCCAGGACGATCAGGTCGCCTTTCCCGATGGAAAAGTCCGCGTTGGCGGAGAGGAGCCAGAGGCCGGGGATGGCCAGCGCCGCCCCGAGCCAGATCCTCGCGCCGGTGCGCTTGCCCGCGAAGAAGGCTGCGACGGGCACGAAGACGACGTAGAGCCCCGTGATGAAGCCCGCCTTGCCGGCGCTCGTCCACTGCATGCCGACCTGCTGGAGCGTCGCGCCTGCGAAGAGGGCCAGCGCGGCCAGCGGGACTGCGGCGAGGAGGCGGCGGTCGAACGCGGGCGGGGGATTTTCGCCCGCGGCGAGGGTCTGGCGGCGGGCGGCCGCGCGGCGGGCCGCGATGAGCGGCAGCAGTGCGGCGAAGCCGAGCAGGAAGCGCACACCGTTGTAGGTGAAGGGCCCGACGTGGTCCATGCCGGCACGCTGCGCGACGAAGGCGAAACCCCAGACCGCGGCGACCAGGACCAGGGCGAGTTCGGAGGCGGGATGGCGTCGTTCTTCCATGGCGAGGCTGACTCCTTGCGCGTCGCGGGCATCTTGGCCGGAAGGGCCGGTTTCGTGCAAGGGCCGCGGTAACGCCAGTCCAAGAGGACGCGCTCGAGCTCTGTCCCCGAAACCGGCCCTGTCCACGAATCCAAGATACCTCCGAGCTCTGTCCCCGGGTCCAGGAGAGCTCTGTCCCCGGGTCTAGGAGAGCTCTGTCCCTGCCCGCACGCGAGCTCTGTCCCCGAGTCCAAGCACGTGCTACCATCATCGCATGAGCCCGCACCGTATCGCCCTCGCGCTCCTGGCCCCGCTCGCGCTCGCGCTGCTTTCGTCCTGCTACGTGACCGTCCAAGGCGCCCGCTACCTCGGCCTGCAGGCGAAGGCGGTGCGCCTCGAGCGCCTGCTCGCCGATCCGGCCACGGAACCCGAGATCCGCGTGCTGCTGGTCCGTGCGGCCGAGGTCCGCGCCTTCGCCCGCGACGCTCTGGCTCTCGCGGATTCCCGCAACTTCACCACCCTGGTGCGCCTCGAGCGCGACTACCTCGCGGACGTCGTATCCGCCTGCGCGCCCCTTTCGTTCGAGCGGAAGCTCTGGAAGTACCCGGTGGTCGGCGCCCTGCCCTACAAGGGCTTCTTCAAGCGCGCCGAGGCCGAGGCGGAAGCCGCGAAGCTCCGCGCCAAGGGCTGGGACGTCCTCGTGCGCGAGGTGGACGCCTTCAGCACGCTCGGCTGGTTCAAGGACCCGCTCTGGTCCTTCATGGCCTCGTACGGCCCCGGCTCGCTCGCGGAGATCCTCGTGCACGAGCTGACCCACGCGACCGTCTTCGTCAAGGGACGCGAGGGCTTCAACGAGGCCTTCGCCACCTTCGTCGGCGTCGAGGGGGCGAAGGCCTGGCTCGCCGCGCATTTCGGGAAGGACTCGGGCGAACTCGCCGCCTACGAGGCGGCCAAGGCCGACGGCCGGCGCTTCGCGGCCTTCCTCGCCGAGACGGCGCGAAAGCTCGAGGTCCTCTACGGGTCGGGAATCGACGAAGAGTCGATGTGCGGACGCAAGGCGGCGCTCATCGCGGAACGTGCCGCCGAGTACACGCGCGACGCGGCCGCGTACTCGCTCGAGGCCTACCGGAGCTATCCGATGGACGCGGTCGACAACGCCCTCCTCGACCTCTACCGCCTCTACGAGCCCGATTCGGGCTTCTGGTCCGCCTGCCTCGAGCGCGTCGCGGGCGGCTCGCTCAGGAAACTCGTGGAGGAAGCGCGGGAAGCGGCGACGGAAGCCGCTCGAACGAAGCGCGATCCGGAAGCCGTCCTGCGCGAACGGCTCGCGGCGGCGGGCGGCTGAGGCGATCGTGTCCGGGGGGCTGTTCCCCCTTCCCTGACTGCGGGAAGCGCGACATTTCGGGAAAACGCGGCGAGGGGCTTCATCAAGACCATTGAGCGCGGGGCCTGGTGAGCGGAAACGTACCCCTCTCACTGCGGGCCGTTTGCCCGCTTTCGGATAGGTATGGATTATCGTGCGCGCTCTCGCGTGCGACCTCATCCACTGCGCTGCGTTCGGGGGCGCGTTTTCGCTCACCACCCGCCGTGCTGCCCGCGCCCATTTAAGCCTTTGCCGGGTTTGCTCCAGCACGCCGCTTGCCGGGGGCGGGGCGCGCTTCCCGCTTTTGGGGCGGGTGCTTCGCTCTCCCGCCGCTGCTCCCCTTCGCTACGAAGTCCTCGCTACGAAGTCCTCGCTACGAAGTCCTCGCGCGCGGATCACACGTTTCGGTCGGCTCCGCTTCCCCCGCTCCGGTATCGAATTTCAGAAGCCAATACCGCGGCGGGCAGCTACTCAAGCACCTTGATGTACCCCCCGAACGCCCAGCCGATGAGTCCGTCAGCCTTCTTGATCCGGTACCAGGGCGCGGTGATGCCGCCGATGGTCGCCGTCTCGCCGGTCTTGAGGATGGTGATCGCCTCGCCCTTCCCGAGGCTGCCGAGCACGAAGGCGTCGGTAGAGGCGCGGAGGCGGATCCGGAGACCCGAGTCCGTGGTCACGGCCTTCTTCGGCGGCTCCCTGTAGCCCCAGTCGCGGCCGGAGTAGAGGAGTACGAGGGACTGTTTCTCGTCCTCCGTGAAGTCCATGGCCCAGAAGTTGCCCTCGTTGTCGATGAAGGATTGCAGGTAGTTGCCGTGGACGTCGGTACTACTGCTGATAGTCCCGAGATCTTTGGATCCTTGATAGACGGTTCTTGTCGAATAAAAATTGCCATCATCGTCTACTTGGCTGAAATTCAGGTTTCTCGTGAGCTCGTTTCCCTTGTAGAAGATTACCCCATCCGTGACCGTCACGCCGGGGACGTTTTTAGGAAGCCAGGCGAGCGCCTCCTCGTGCTCCATGCGGCGCACCGAGCCATCGGGATTCACGACGAAGACCACGTAGCGGATGCCGGGGGCGTCGGCTCGGTAGATGAGTACGTTATCGAGAGAGACAATGAATTGAATCGAAGGATCGAGCTCCCACCCTCGATTAACTAGCCTTCCATCCACGGAGTTAATCCAGAGCGATCCACCGTTGGTCCCTATAATTCGCCCTCCTGCAAATCCTCTCGTAGCGGAATAAAATGCACCTTCTTCAAGCTTAACCGAGGCTATGATGGAGGAAAAGTTGTTTGATAACAGAATCAGTCGCAAGTCACTAGTGCGGAAATAGAAACGTCCAGCAACATCGACAACCCCTCCAATTACAGGATCACCAGGTCCATCAAACCAGCCAATGGTTTTACTGGTTAAAACTGGTACTTGGATTTCCATAATTGGATTCACTTCGATCATGACTGGATCTGCATACGCGACAGCCACTACCCCCAAAACGATCAGGGCTGGTATTATGCCTTTCATTCCTCACCTCCGTAATCGTACGATGGAATAGCGCTCTTTTCCCGCTTTCGGATAATCAGAAGCAAGAGACCTATTTTTTATAGTCGTTTGAGCATATTTTGTTCCAAGCTCATTATAACCAAAAGTCGCCTCGATGAGCCGCACGTCCTTTACCCGACCGTCGTCGTACCACTTGACCTCGGCCACGATGGCGATGTGCGCGCTTGTTCCCAAATAATAGTTGCACACGTCGCCGGGGACGATGCGGGCGATCTCCTGAGAAATCACGGTACGCCGACGCTCCCCCGAACGGCATCTCGAAATCACCTCAACCACCGGCGACACGAAATCCCCTCCACCCCTCAACGGGATGCTCCGAGCCGTCGCCAACCTACTCTACCACCTTTATGTATCCCCCGAACGCCCAGCCGATGAGGCCGTCCGCCTTCTTGATGCGGTACCAAGGCGCGGTGACGCCGCCGATCGTCGCCGTCTCGCCGGTCTTGAGGATGGTAATGGCCTCGCCCTTTCCGAGGCTCCCGAGCACGAAGGCGTCGGTGGAGGCCCGGAGGCGGACGCGGAGCCCGGCTTCCGTGGTCACGGCCTTCTTCGGCGCCTCGCGGTAGCCCCAGTCGCGGCCGGCGTAGAGGAGGACGAGGGACTCCTTCTCGTCCTTCGTGAAGTCCATAGCCCAGAAGTTGCCTTCATTGTCGATGAAGGATTGCAGGTAGTTGTCGTAGGAGTCGGTCGTGCTGTTGATAGTCCCCAGGTCTTTTGACCCTTGGTACACCGTTCTGCCCGAATAGAAATTTCCGTCATCATCGACTTGGCTGAAACTCAGGTTCCTCGTAAGCCCGTTGCCTTTATAGTAAATGATCCCGTCCTTGACCGTCACGCCGGGCACGTTTTCCGGAAGGCTGGCGAGCGCCTCATCGTGCTCCATGCGTCGCGCCGAGCCGTCGGGGGACACGAGATAAACCACGTAGCGGATGGCGGGTGAGTCGTCGCGAAAAATCAGCGCGTTCCCCAGGGAAACCAAATAGCTCAGGTCATCGCCCACTTCAACGCGGGAATTCATCAAGACGCCGTCGAAGGAGTTAATCGAAAAACCGACGGACCCCGCGGTTCCGACAAGCTTCCCGCCCGCTATTCGGGTCGCGGAGGAATAAAAGCCGGCAGGCGATAGCGGGTGCACGCCACTGAGCGCAAAAGTGCCGGACAAGACCGCGAGCGTAAAATCGGAGAGAGGGAAAAAGAATCGCCCTGAGGCATCAACCACGCCCGGAATCACCGATTCGCCAGAATCCGAAGATCTCCCGATCGACCGCAAGGTAATCGCTGGAACCTCGACTGCCTTTCGCGGAGTTGCGAGAATGCTGATCGGTTCAGCGGAAAGGCTTAGGGAAATCAACAGACAAACGAGCATCCAACTTCGCTTCTTCAAGGATTCCTCCCGGGCGCCAGGATCGAACGGCGCCATCAGAAATTCAAATCCGCCTCGGCGGCATCGCTTGACCAAGCGATGGGTGGTCATCGACACGACTGACAAGGAAGCGTGCGTGTCCTCCCTGTGTCCTTGGTTGCGGATCCGCTCCCGCTACTCCGCGAGCCTTTTCTCCCCCTCGAGCGCTCTTTCATCGGTCAAGTCCTGGCTCGCCTCGAGGCAGCCGAGGTATTCGCCGAAGGCCCCGCGGATGGCGAGGTAGCGGATCAGGACGAAGCGGCCCTTCACGCGTAT
>JAKLEE010000110.1 GCA_022703215.1 Spirochaetota bacterium
CGAGCGGGCCTACAGCTTTCTCGCCGACGACGACTTGAGCATGCAGTTCCCGGACGGGGACATCCGCGACTACGCCAGCTTCAAGCGCTGGTACGAGCGGGTCACCCGCCTGTTCTTCGACGAGATCCAGGAACTCGCGGGTTGGGAATCCCTGGTCAACTCGCTCCTGGTCGACTTCGACGTTGACCTTTACATCACCGGATCCAACGCGCGGCTCCTCTCGGGCGAGCTGGCAACCTACCTCGCGGGCCGGTATGTGGAAATCCGCATCTACCCGTTCTCCTTCGCCGAGATCCTCGACTTGCTCGCGGAGCGGGGATCGACGCTCAGCCGGGCGGAAGCCTTCAGGCTGTACCTGGTCCGGGGCGGGTTTCCTTTCCTCTATAATTACCCGCTGTCCGATTCCGACGCCAACCAGTACATCGCAGACATTTTCGACTCCACCATCCTCAAGGACATCGCCCAGCGGAACCGGGTGCGGGACATCGCCCAGCTCCGCCGGCTGATCATGTATTTCATCGCCAACGCGGGCAACACCTTCTCGGCGGGCTCCCTCGCCAAATACCTGAAGAACCAGCGGCGTTCCATTTCCACGGAGACCCTCTACAATTATGTCGAGTACTGCCGGGCGGCCTGCCTCCTGCACCTCGCGCAGCGCCAGGATCTCGCGGGCAAGGCCATCCTGGCCACCCAGGAGAAAATCTACCTCGCCGACCATGGAATCCGCGAAGCCCTCTACGGCGCGAACCAGCGGGACGTCAACCAGGTGCTCGAGAACATCGTGTACATGGAGCTCCTTCGCCGCGGCTACGAGGTGACCGTGGGCAGGACGAAGAACGCCGAGGTGGATTTCTGCGCGCGCAAAGGCGGAGATACCGCGTATTTCCAAGTCTGCTACCTGTTGGCCAGCGAAGAAACCGTGGAGCGGGAGTTCGGGGCGCTCGAGTCGATTCCCGACAACTATCCCAAGTTCGTGCTGTCGATGGACGAGATCGACCGCGGACGCAACGGTATCCTACATCGCAACCTCGTCGAGTTCCTCGCGGAGTCGCGTGCATGAACCATGATCCCGTCCGCACCGTGCTATTCGACTTCGGTTACGTCCTGACCGGGCCGCAGGACGTCTCGGCCTTCGACCCGCTGCTCGCCGAGCTCGGGCTGGGGCGCGTCGCATTCCTCGAAGCCTGGGGACGGCACCGCGCCGGCTTCGATTCGGGCGCGACCGACGCCCGCGCGTACTGGATCCGCGTTCTTTCCGAAGCGGGGCTCGGCGGGGCCGCGGACTGGGTCGGCGCGCATTTCGACAGGATCATGCGGGCGGACCTCGGCGCCTGGGCGAAGCCGCGGAAGGCCATGCACGCGCTCGCGGGGCGGCTCCTCGACGCGGGGGTCCCGGTGGGCATCCTCTCGAACATGCCGCCCGGAGCGGGCGCCAAGTGGATGGCGCTCTGGCCCGCGCTCGACCGCGTGCCCTTGAAGCTCTGGTCCGGCGACGAGGGGCTCGCCAAGCCCGACCCGGCGTTCTACGCCCTGTTCCTCGATCGGTCGGGGTGGCGGGCGGAGGACACGCTCTTCGTCGACGACGTGCGGCGCAACGTCGAAGCGGCCGCCGCGCTCGGCTTCGCGACGCACCTCTTCGAAGGCGAGAACGCCGCGGTCGCGGCCGTCGAGGACTGGGTCGCGCCGGCGCTCAGTCGTCCCCGCGAGCGGAGCGCCACGCGCGGATGACGGCGAGGAAGTCCTCGCCGTAGCGCGCGAGCTTCCGTTCGCCGACGCCGAAGATTCCCGCCATGTCCTCGAGGGTCCGCGGCCTTTGCCGAGCCAGCTCGCCGAGCGTGCGGTCGGAGAAGACGACGTAGGGCGGCACGCCGATCGAGTCGGCCAGTTCCTTGCGCTTGCGCCTGAGCTCGAGGAAGAGTTCCGCCGAGCTCTCGTCGCCGTCGGCGCCCGCGAGGACTGCCGCCCGTTCGCGGCCGGCCGCATCCGCGCCGCGCCGCGCGCTTCCATCCTTCGCCTTGGCCTTCTTCACGAGCCGCGCTTCCGCGAGCGCGAGCGGCCGGGTGGGGTAGGGGCCCTTTTCCTTGAAGAACGCGTAGGCGCGCTCGGTCAGCTTGAGGACGCCGTGGGGCGGGACGGCCTCCAGGTGGCCGGTCCCGAGCAGGCGACGCGCCAGTTCCATCCAATTCGCCTTCGACAGGTCCGCGCCGATGCCGAACACGGACAGCGCGTCGTGGCCGTAGCGCTCGACCTTCTCGGTGCGCTCGCCGCGCAGCACGTCGGCGGCGTGCCCCGCGCCGAAGCCGGGCCCTCCCGAGGCGTCGCGGCCTCCGCCCGTGCGCGCCACGGCGGAGAGGAACTTGAGCGCCTCGGTGCCGAGGTCGACGAGGCCGACGCCGGAGGCTGCCTGGCGGCAGACGTCGCAGACGCCGCAGTCCTTGGCGGCGGTTTCGCCGAAGTGCTTCAAGATGAAGCGGCGGCGGCAGCTCGCGGCCTCCGCGTAGCGGGCCATCTCGGCCAGCTGCGCCTCGGCGATCGCGAGCCGTTCGTCGTCGAGCTCCGAGAGCAGGCGCCGGAGCTTCGAGACGTCGCCGTAGGAATAGAAGAGCAGGCAGTCGGCGCTCAGGCCGTCGCGGCCCGCGCGGCCGATCTCCTGGTAATAAGACTCGATGTTCTTCGGCAGGTCCATGTGGACGACGAAGCGGACGTCCGGCTTGTCGACGCCCATGCCGAAGGCCACCGTCGCCACCACGACGCGGACGTCATCGCGGACGAAGGCCTCCTGGTTGCGCTTCCGCGTTTCCTTGTCGAGCCCCGCGTGGTAGGGCAGGGCGGCGACGCCCTCGGCGCGGAGCTTCGCGGCGACGTCCTCGGTGGCGGCGCGCGACATGCAGTAGACGATGCCGGACTCGAGCGGCCGCGCCGCCACGAACTCGAGCAGGCGCGCGACGGCGCCGCGCTTCGGTTCCACCGAGATGCGCAGATTCGGCCGGTCGAAGCTGGCCACGAAGGGTTCGCAGCGCGAGAGCGCGAGGCTCTCCACGATATCCGCGCGCACCTCGGGCGTCGCGGTCGCCGTCACGGCCAGGCAGGGCGTGCCGGGCAGCCGCGCGCGCAGTTCTGAAATGCGCCGGTAGTCGGGCCGGAAGTCGTGCCCCCAGTGCGAGATGCAGTGCGCCTCGTCCACCGCGAGCAGGGCGGGCCGGATCGAGTCGATGAGCTCGAGGAACCGCGGCGAGCCGAGGGCCTCGGGCGCGACGTAGACGAGCTTCGCCTCGCCCGAACGCGCGCGCGCGGCGGCCGAGCGCCACTCCTCCGCCGAGAGCGCGGAGTTGAGCGCCACCGCCCCGACCCCCGCTTCCACGAGGCCCGCGATCTGGTCCGCCATCAGGGCGATGAGCGGCGAGATGACGAGCACGCTCCGGTCGAGGACGAGGGCCGGCACCTGGTAGCAGAGGCTCTTGCCGCCGCCTGTCGGCAGGATGGCCAGGGTGTCGCGGCCCGAGAGCACCGCTTCCACGATCTCGCGCTGGAGCGGGCGCCAGGCTTCGAAGCCGAAGACCTCGCGGAGCAGTCGGTCGGCCTTCTCCATGGACGGCGCCGGATGGCTGGGGGCTTTCACGGCGGCAAATGTAGCGTCGAAGGCGCGAATAGCCAAGCGCGAAGAAGGCATTTCGCGCGGGCCTCGAAGGAGTGGGCGGTGGGCCGTGACAGGCGACTCTGGATTCTCGATGGAGTCGATTCACCACCGCTTTCTACCCTACTCGCAAGCCTCCGTGTCGAGGGAGCGCTCGATGGCGTCCAGCTCTTCGGGCAGGGCGTCCAGCGACGCCGTCCAGGCGTCCTCGAGATCCCGCACGAGCCGCGGAAAATCGCTCCGGCGGCCGATGGCGGCTGCTTCCTCGAGCCGGGCGGCGGCGCCGTCGACCGCGATCGCGCCGAGGGTGCGCGCCCCGCTCCGCGTGGCGTGCGCCAGTTTCCGCAGGGCCTCCGCGTCCCCCGCCGCGAGCGCTTCCGCGATCTCGCCCCGCTTGGTCTCCGCGTCCTCGCGGAAGATGAGGGCGAGCTCGGAAAGAAGGACGGCGTCCCCGCCGATCCGGGCCAGGGCCTCGCGCAGGTCGAGGGTCTTGCCGTCCACCGCCGCCCGGCGGCGATCATATTCTGCCGCCGCCTGGGTGGCCGCTTCCGTCGCCCCCCCGAAGCGCTCGAGCGTGCCCTCCAGCGCCGCCAGGGAAAGGGGTTTGGAGATGAAGTCGTCGAAACCCGCCTCGTTCAGCCGGTTCCCGAGCTCGGACGCGAGGTGGGCCGTCATCGCCACGAGCGGCAGGTGGGGATATCCCGCCTCGCCGGAGCGGACGCGCCGCGCTATCTCGATGCCGTCCAGGTCGGGCAGCTCGATGTCCAGGAACGCGAGCGCGTAGCCCCCGTCGCGGAGGCGCTCGAGCGCTTCCGCCCCGTTCGACGCGCGCTCGACGCGGTGGCCCAGCTGGCCCAGGACCCGGGCGGCCACGAGCGCGTTGAGGTCGTCGTCCTCCACCAGGAGCACCGAGAGCGGAGTCAGGGGCAGGAGGGGCGAGCCTTCCTCCGCGGCGATCTCGTCCCCGCTCGCTATGCGGTCGGGGTCCCCGGCGGGCAGGCGGCACTCGAAGCGGAAGGTCGAGCCTTCCCCGGGCCGTGAGCTCGCTGCCACGTCGCCGCCCATCATGCGCGCCAGGCGCCGCGCGATGCCGAGCCCGAGTCCCGTGCCGCCGTACTTCCGGGCCGTGTCCGTCCCGGCCTGCGAGAAATCGTCGAAGACCGTCGCGAGGCGTTCGGGCGCGATGCCGATGCCCGTGTCCGCCACGGTGAGGGCGAGGCCGACCGGGCGGTCTCCGTCCGCGGCCGTCGCGGCGTCGATCGTCACCATGATGCCGCCTTGGTCGGTGAACTTGACCGCGTTGCCCACGAGGTTGAGGACGACCTGCGAAAACCTGAGCGGATCGCCGAGCGCGGCCCGGGACACCTCGTCCGACGCCGAGAACCCGAGCGCGAGGCCTTTCCGCTCCGCGAGGGGGCGCAGGGACCGGACCATCCGCTCCGTCTGCCAGACGGGATCGAAGTCGATGGCCTCCAGGGTCATGCGGCCCGATTCGATCTTCGAGAGGTCGAGCACCTCGTTGATGAGCGAAAGGAGCCGACGGGACGACTCGATGGCGAGCGTCAGGTCCTCGCGCTGCCGCTCGTCGACGCAGGAGCGCAGGGTCAGCTCGATGAGGCCGATGACGGCGTTGAGGGGCGTGCGGAGCTCGTGGCTCATGGAGGCCAGGAAGGCGCTCTTGGCGCGGTTCGCCTCGTCCGCCCGCTCCTTGGCCCGTTCGAGCTCGGTGACCTCGGTGGCGGTGGCGATCCAGCCGTCGTCCTCGCGCGGAACCCCCGCGGCGCGGCCGAGCGGCCTCGCGTCGATCCGGATCGTCCGTCCTCCGCGCGAGGCCATGGCCGATCCGTGCTCGAGCGACTCGCCGAAGGCGGGCAGCGCCAGGTCGAAGCGGGCGCCTTCCGGCGCCGGATCCTCGCCGAAGAAGTTCGCGGCGGCGCGGTTGCGGGCGACGACGGCATGCCGGAAGTCGAGCAGCCAGATCGGGTTGGCCATCGCGTCGAAAACCACGTCCTTCGGGAAGGGCAGCCGCTGGAGCGGGTCGTAGGCGAGGTTCGCACCGGCGATGGCGAAGTTGGTGACGGCGAACAGGACCGGGGTCGGGTCGAGGTCCATGCCGTTCCATGCGGCCATGTAGACGATGTTCGCCATGAACGGCAGCATGATCGCCGCCGCGACGTGCAGGAACCAGATGCGGCGCGCTCCGCCCGAACGTCGGGCGGCGCGGATGAAACGGAAGGTCGCCGCCAGGATGAGCGCGTAGGAGTAGGCCGAGTGGATCCAGAACCACGCGGCCCGCTCGGGGTGGACCGCGGTAAACGCGCCATGCCCGTCCGCCTTCCAGACGAGGCCGTGGAGCGGGTTGGACAACATGAGCGCGAACGTGAGCGCGGGGAACAGCCAGGCGAGCGCGGCGGGCATCCTCCGAGGACCCGCGGCGCCCGCCGCCCGCGAGAACTCGAGCAGGGCCGGCGGAATCATGCAGATGCCGAGGTAGGTCAGATGATACGCGGTCAAGGTGCCCGATGCGGGCAGGCCCGCCGACCTGAACAGGCGCAGCGCGCACCACCAGGCAACGGCCAGGTTGAGGATCGCGAAGGCGACCGAGACGGGGCGTCGAGCGGACGACACCGAGGCGAGCGCCAGGTGCGCCGAGAAGAGCATCGCGACGAAGAGGACGGCACGGTAGGCCATCGCGGGAATGGAGCTTTCCATCGCCTCCCGATCCTTCGTCTCCGCGGCCCGGCGAAGCGCTCTCGGGATCGCCCCTCGCGCCGGCGGAAGACCGGCACTTAACGATAACGGATCGAGGCCCGGCGCGCGAATTTGCCGCCGCGCCGTCCGGACCGGCTCCGTCCCGGGGGGCGTGCCACCAGTCCAGTATACCCGACTTAGACGCGCCGCGCGAATTTGCCCTGGCGCCCGGAGCTCCGTATACTTCGTGCATCGCACCTAATCCGGAGGACTGATCCATGGCCGATCTCGGAACCACGTATCTCGGCATGCGCATAGCGAACCCCGTCGTCGTCGCGGCCTCGGGCCTCGTTTCGAACATAAACGGCGTCGAGAAGGCCGCCAGGGCCGGGGCCGGCGCAATCACGCTCAAGAGCCTCTTCGAGGAACAGATCGAGGCGGAGGTGGCCGCGGCCGAATCCTCCCTGCCGCCCGGCGCCAATTCCGAGGCAGCGGAATACCTGCGCGGCATGGGGCTCCACGCAGGCGCCAACGACTACCTCGCCCTGATCCGCGGGGCGAAGCAGGCCGTCGGCGTGCCCGTCGTCGCCAGCGTCAACTGCGCCGCGGGGCCTTGGTGGACCGAGTTCGCCAGCCAGATCGAGTCGGCCGGTGCCGACGCCCTCGAGCTCAACATCGGCTTCGTCCCCCTGGACGGCTCGGAATCCGCCGAGAAGATCGAGGACCGCGTCGTGTCCATCGTGCGCGACGTCCGCGCCGCCACGCGCCTGCCGCTGGCCGTCAAGCTCGGCCCGGACTGGACCAACCTGAACCACCTGGCCCCCCGCCTCGTCGAAGCCGGCGCGCGCGCCCTCGTCCTTTTCAACCGCTTCTACCGTCTCGACCTCGACCTCGACGCCATGAAGCTGAAGTCGGGGCCCACCAAGGCGGGCTCCGAGGACTACCACGAGACCCTGCGCTGGATCGGCATGCTCGACGGCCGCCTCCGCGACGCCGAGCTCGTGGCCGGCAACGGCGTCCGCGACGCCGAGACCGCGCTCCGCCTCGTCGCCTCCGGCGCCTCGGCCGTGCAGGTGTGCTCGCTCCTCTACGAGAAAGGCTACGACGCCATCGGCGGCCTGGCGCGCGCCATGTCGGCCCGCCTCGACGCGCTCGGCCTCAAGGACCTCAAATCGCTCCGCGGACGGCTCTCGCGCCGCATGAGCGAAAAGCCCGAGGCCTGGGGCCGCGCCCAGTACGTGCAGGCCCTGACCGGCATCTCGTAAGCGCCCGCTCCTCGAATCCCGCCATCGCGCCCGCCCGCTCCCCCAGGGCGGGCGTTTTTCCGTCCCCAGTTTCCGCGGAGCGGTCTATAATCCTTCGCCGTCACGCGTCCGCCGCCCTTCGCCGCGCGTCCGCGACGGTCCCCCTCAACAAGGAGTAAGCATGCTCGACCAACGCTTCCGCGTCCTCGCCAAGACCCTCGTCACCCATTCCGTGAAAGCCAAGCCCGGCGAGAAGATCCTGATCCAGTCCACCGGCGCCGACGCCGCCTTCGTGCGCGCCATCGTCGAGGCCGCCTACGACGCGGGCGCCGTGCCCTTCGTCACCCTGCGCGACCGTGCCCTCGAGCGCGCCTGGGTCTCGCGCGCCAGCGAGGAACAGCTCCGCCTGCAGGCCCGCTTCGAGCGCGAGCGCATGAAGGAGATGGACTGCTTCATCGGCTTCTCGGCGCCGCACAACTCCGCCGCCTGGTCCGACG
>JAKLEE010000111.1 GCA_022703215.1 Spirochaetota bacterium
AGGGTCTTGAGCGCGAAGATCGGGAGGACCACGTCGTCCATCGGATGGCCTTCGTAATAATGGAAGCGCCCTGCCATGATCGCGTTCTTGCCCGAAAGGCAGAGCACGCCCTTGTGGCCCTGGACGGTGGGCTTCGGGAACTCGGCGATCTCGCCGAAGGGAATCTCCCGGTACCCGAGGCCTTCGACGATGCCGGAAAGGCCCGAACCGAGGATGACGGCGGTTTCGGGCTTGAAGCCCGCTGGGATCGAGGCGGCAGCGCGCTTGACGCGTTCGCCGAAGTCGCTTCTCATGGCGTCTCCTTCGATAAATGTTGTCGCCGTCCGGCCGCGGCGCGCGGCGGGCGGGCCTTGTTCAGTACCCGATTTCGAGACCCAGCGTCCAGCCCCACGCGCCCGGGACACCCGAAAGGTCGAACGCGTAGCCCAATTCGGCGGAGGCGTTCGCCTTGATCCTCGACAGGCCACCCGCGAGCGGCGAGCCCGACAGTTCCAGCCGGCCGTAGGCGGAGGGCTGGAAAAGTTCCGGCCCGAACGCCGAGCGCGCGCCAGCCGAGAGGGCAGCCCGATCCAGGTAGACTGGCGCGAGGGGGATGGGGCCCTGCAGCTCGACGGTCGCCAGCGCGAACCGGGCGTCGAGCTGGGCGTAGATGTCGGCCGCCGGGCCTGAGCCCGCGAGCTCGCCCGCCACAGGATACCACGGTCCGAGGCTCGATGGCGAAGCGCTGCCTCCTTCGACGAGAACCCGGCCTCCGGGGCCGTAAGCCACGCCGCCGAGCGGCGCCCAGGCGGCCCAGGCCGCAACCGAGAGGGCGCTCGCCGGATCGGCCAGCTCGAGGGCTCCTTCCAGGGCCGGCCGCGCCTCGGCGAGCGGGCCGAGCCCGTCGAAGCCGGATTCCAGGGTGCCGCGGAGGGCGATGCGGAGTCCGGCGCGGGCACGCTCCTCGCCGAAGATCCCGCGACGCGTTTCGCGGTGAAGGCTGGACCAGGCCGCGCTCGCGTCGAGCGTCGCGAGCGCCGCGGCCGTCGCGCCGCCGTAGGGGTCGCCTTCCGGCGCCGCCGCCAGGCGCGAGGCGGCAAGGGCGATACGTGCCGAAAAGCTCCGCCAGTACGGGACCAGGGGGAACTCCGCGGCGAGCGCCGTCGAGCCCGTGGAGAGCCGGTACGGAAGCCCGTCCTCGAAGGCGGAGAACCCGTCGCGGGCGGCCAGGGCGATGGAGAAGGGACCGTCCGACACCGTCAGCTCCCCGTACAGGTCGGCGGCTCCCGCGGCGAAATCCCACGAGGTCTCGACGAGGAAGGACCAGCGTTCGGCGGGGTCGGCGAACATGGCCCCGGCGCCGAAGCCCCGGGCGCGGAAGGCCCCGTTCTCGACCCCGAAATCGATGAGCGGCCAGCGGAGCGGCCTGAGGATCCAGGGCCAGGGGTTCCACGGGCGGATCTCGTGGACGGTCCCGTCAGCGAAGCTGCCTCCGGCTCTGTCCCCGGTCGGGCCTGCTCCGTTCCCTCCCGGGAGCGCGAAGGATCGCCACGCGGAGGCGTACTCGCGTACCAGGAGCTCCGGGGCGTCGGGGTCGAGGACGCAGAGGCGCTCGCCGTCGGAGAAGGCTCCGACGTACGCCACGGCTCTGTCCCCGTCGGGAGCGGCAAAATCGAAGGGCATGAGGACGCCACCGGAAATCTCCGCTCCCATGACTTGGAGCGCGCCGCCCTCGAGCCGGGCCAGACGGTAAAAACCGCCCTCGCGCGCGACGGAGAAGAGCAGGCTGTCCCCGGCTCCGCGCGAGAGGAAGCGCGGCCAGCCGAGTTCGCCTCCGGCCATGAAGACTGAGTCCAGTTCCTCGCCCTCGCCCTCGACCGCGAGCTCGAGCAGGGATCCGTCCGGGAGCAGGCGGAACAGGGTCCAGCGTCGTCCTGGCTCCGGGGCGCCAGGGTCCGCGAGGTCCGCCACGAAGGCGATCGAGCCGTCCGCGAGCGGAACCGGCGCCCCGTAGGTCCGACCCGGTCCGCCTTCGAGCAGCACCCGGCGTGAACCGTCGGATGCAAGCTCGACCAGGTCGGCTTCGAATGCTCCCGGCTCCAATCCCACGATGGATGCGGTCCCGGCAAAGGCCGCCGCGGCGAGCTTCGGGATCGGGGCGCCCGCCCAGCGACCCGCCTCGAGATCCCAGACGCGCGCCTCGGCCCGCGTCTGGCCCGAACCGGTCCGGGCGTACGAGACGAGGAGCCTGCTCCCGTCGGGCGAGGCGTCGATGCGCGAAAGATAGCCGTCGATCGCGAAGAGGCGCTCGCCCGGCCCTCCTCCGGCGGGGTAGGCGAACACCGCTGCCCTCGAGGCGTCGGCGAGGTAGAGCGCGTCCGGTCCGGCGGCCAGGCCGGCGGCCCGGGCCGTCGGTGCTTTCCATCCCGGAGCGCCCGGATCGAGGAGTCGGGGGACGAGGAGGGGATAACGGGGAGCCAGCGCGTCGAGGAAGGCCGCCCAGAGCTCGTCCAGGTCTGCGCCGTACGCGCGCTCGAACGCGCCCCGGGACAACGCGTTGCTCGCGTCGCCCGCGAGGAGCTGGCCCGCGCCGAGTTCCCGCCAGAGCGTTGCGTAGGCTTCCGGCCCGCGGGTCTCCCGGAGCCAGCGGGAGAAGGCCCCGCCGTAGTGGTAATAGATCGTTCCCCAAGGGAAGCGGTCCCCCGCTCCCGACGCCTGGAACCAGCTCCGCCGGATGCCTTCCGCCAGGTCCTGGCGAACGGTCGCCAGGGAAAGGGGATCGTTCGCCCGGCCCTCGATGCCCGCCTCCCCGTCCGCGTCCTCGCTTTCGAAGGCCACCGTAACGCCCTCGATCATGGGCGGGCTCGCGGTCCAGAGCGCGGGTGGAGCCCATGCGTCGCCGAAGATGGCCGCCGCGACGTGCCACAGGGGAGATCGAATGGAGAGTGAGAGTTCGTGGGTCAGCTCGTGGAGGAAGGCCGAGCGGAGGTCGTCGGCGAAGGAACCGAGCGTCGAATCGAGCCCGGTGGGCGCCGCGTACAACACGATGCGGCCGTAGGGCGAACCCGCGCGGTAGGCGTTGAGCACGCCGGAATCCGGCGTCAGCATGACGGGAATCCGCGCTCCGTCCCTCCTCACGGTTCCTTTACCCTCGGGGTCGAGCTTGGCTGCGACTTCCTCCCAGACGGAGTCCGCGAACGAGGCGAGTCGGCGCGCGGTCTCCTCGAGCTCGGGCGGGAAGGCGATGGCGAAACGCGCCGTGCGGATCTCGCGGAGGGGACGGTTCGGGGCGTAGAGGTCGGCGATTCCGGGCGCCGCGGTGAGGAGGAGGAGGAGAAGCGTGGCGAAGGCGCGGCGCGGGGCTGCCTGGATACGGTCGTGCATGGCGGGAGCCTCCTTCCGCCGAGCGGGCGGATCGCGCCGGGGAACCTCGCCGGGGACAGAGCCGGGAGACCTCACCGGGGGACAGAATCGGGGGACAGAGCCGGAGCGGCGCGACGGGCGCGGATGCAGTATAGTCGATGGCACCCGGCGCGGGCAAAGCCCCGGTCCGCCGCGAGGTCGTGCAGCCTCGTGGATTGGGCTCGGCCCGAAGCCGCGATCAGCCGATAACGAAGTACGCGTTCCGCGCCCTCGCGGCCAGGTACGCGGGAAAGCACGATGACAACGGGCCAGAAAGCATCGATCAGCCTCCTGCTCGGCGTGATACTCTTCGCCGGGTTCGCCGTGCTCGGCTATTCCGGGCTTTTCGGCGAGATCGAGCTGCGTTTCTACAACCCGCGGGTCGCCCGAGCCGCTGCCTCGCGCGCCGACAGTCTGGCCGAGGGGCTGGAACGCTGGCGCGAGTCCCTCGACGAGCGTTTCTCCGCCGTCGTGGCCATGGACGCCGTCAAGCGCTCCTGGCTTCCCAACCAGGCGGCCGAGGACATCGCCGAACGCGACCGCGCCTTCGGCCTGCTCGCCGAAGCCACGCCGGGCTACCTGGGCGCCCGCGTCCTCGATTCGGACGGGCGCCGCCTGCACTATTCCGGTTTCGAGGGCGACGTGCTCAGGCGGGAGTCCTTCCGCACCGTGTATCGTGCCTGGGGAGACGAGTCCGACCGGCCCTACGGGTACTACTCGCTGCCGGACGGCCGCGACTCGAGCGTCCTCATCGACGTTCCCTTGGACGCCTTCGCCTTCGCCTACCGCTTTACCGACGAATTCGGCGTGGAGCGGGGAGTCGCGGTATTCTGGGTGTCGCGCGGCGGCCTGGCCGGACACTTGATCCGAGAAGGCATTCTGTCCGTCGGCGAAGCGCCTGCCTTCGCCGGGGAATCCGGCGTGCTCGCGGGCGTGCCCGCCTTCGGCCGCGGGGAGCTTCCCGCGCGCGTGGCGGAGGCCTGGTCCGGCGGTCTCGGCGCCGAGCCCGTCCCGGTCGCCGGTTCGGAGGCTTCGGGCGATTTCGTCCTGTTCACCGCGCGCGGGGATTTCCCGCGCGCCGGTTTCCTCGCCCCCGCCTCCTGGTTCCGCCTGCCGGGCGCCATGCGCCTCGTGCTGCTCGGGGCGGTCTTCGTCACCGTCTTCCTCGTCGCCTTCCTCATCCTCAACCTCAGGCAGGACCCGCTCGTCGTCGTGGCGGACCGGGTCAAGCGCTTCCAGATCGGTCTCGTCGAGGAATACCTCGAGCGGGAAGGGGAGCTCGACCTCCGCCGTTGGCGAGCGGAACTGGAATCGCGTCGGGCCGAAGCCCGCGCGGCCCTCCGGCGCAAGCTCGGCAAGGTGCCGAAAAAGCGCGAGGCCGAGCTCGACGGGCTCGTCGACAAGGGTTGGTCCGAAATCCTCGCGGTCCTCGACGCGCGGCTCGGCGGAACGGACCGCATCGACGCACGTCGCCTGGAGGAACTCCTCGGCAAGGCCCTGTCCGGCGGGAACATCGTCGTGGCGGCTGCCCCGGCAACCGTCGGCGCCGCGGCTGCTCCGTCGGGAGCGCGCGCGGCGATCGCCGCTCCCGTTGGCGTCGAGGAGCTGGCGGAAGTCGGTGAGCTCGAGGAAGCCGAAGAGCTCGAGGATGCCGAAGAGCTGGCGGAAGTCGGGGAGCTCGAGGATGCCGGGGAGCTCGAGGAAGCCGAAGCGCCGGCGGAAGCCGCGGAGCTTGAGGAGCTTGAAGAGGTCGAGGAACTCGAGGAGCTCGAGACCGAGGAAGAGGCGCTCGCTTCCGAGGAGGTCCTGGAGGAGGACGTCGACGAAGAGCTCGAGGATCTCGAGGCCATCGTCGAAAAGCCTTCCTTGACCGCCTGGGGCGACGTGGCTCCGGCCGACCAGCTCGAGGAACTCCTGGCCGCTCCCGCGGACGAAAGCGGCCCGGGAAGCGCGAGCATACGGATCTACTCCCCCATCGACGCTAGGGCTTCCGAGGGCGGGGCAGGGCACGGCGTGGAACCCGCGGGCGAAGCGGCAGACGCGCCGTCCGACGGCGACGGAGCCGGCGAACTCGAGGAACTCGAGGCCTTTGCCGAGGAGGGCGACGGATCCACGATCTTCGACTTCCAGTCCGACGACGACGTACCGGTAATCCCGGAATCCATAGGACTGGAACTGGTGGACGAGGCGGCCATCGAGGAAATCCTCGCCCTCGTCGAAGGAGCTGCGGGCGACCAGGATGCCATCGACGTGGAGGCGGCCTCGCTGACGCTCGAGGACGACCAGGCCGACGCGGCAACCGGCGTTTCCGGTTTCGGGGGCCTCCGGCCGGAGGCGAAGGGACCAGCGGCTCCATCCGTCGGGTCTGCCCGGGACCGCAAGTCTCCGGAGCTCGAAGGAACCGCGGAGCTCGAGGAAGTTGAGGAGCTCGAAGCGCTCGAGGAAGCCGGGGAGCTCGAGGAAGCCGGGGAGCTCGACGACGTCCAGGAGCTCGAGGAAGCCGAGGAACTCGGGGAACTCGAGGAACTCGAGGAACTCGGGGAACTCGGGGAACTCGGGGAAGGATCTGTTATCTCCGGGGATGCCATGAGTTCGGGGCTCGGCGCGGACACATCGACCGGCGGCGCTGTCGCGGGCATGCTCTCCGATACCGAGGTTTTCGTCGACGCCACCGGCGCCGCCTATGAAATACGCGAGGCTCTCGAGGAGGTCGACTCCGACGAACTCCTCGACGAGGCCGAGTATGAGATTTTCCTGTCCTCGCTGGACCTGAGCGGTCTCGAAGGCTGGCGGGAGGAAGCCGGCTTTTCGGCTCCGCGTTCCGCCGACGCGATCGCCGTGCTCGAAGCCGGCGCCGCCGAGGAAGAAGCGGACGATTCCGCGATCCGGGACGGCGAAATCCCGATGCTTTCGGACGAGCAGCGCGAGCGGGTCGAGGAGCTGCCCACCGCCGAGTCCCGCGAGGACGAAGCACCGACCGACGCCGTGCCGGTTTCTCCCTCCTATTTCGCCTATCGTCCGCCGGAAAGCGACAGCCCCCGTTTCCGCGCGGCGGCCGAGGGCGAGATCGAATCGATCGGTGGAGCGGAAGACGCCGCCTCGGCTTTCGCCGAGCTCCTCGAGCTCGGCGAGCTCGCGGAGCGCATGGACGGCGAATCCGGCGACGACGATGGTGACGGCGTGCTCGCGGAGGGCGGCTTCATCGTGCTGCGAGACGGACTGTTCCAGATCGACTCGAGCGGCGCCCGGCCCGGAGTCGGTGGCGACCCGAAGCTCAAAGCCCTCGCGGACGCGGTGCTCCGCGCGCGACGCCGCTGACCCGAGTCCGCCGATCCGGCTCCGCTTGACAGCGTCCGGACCGTTCCGTACCTTGAGGCCATGAGCGTCGAGCCGTTCCGGGTTTTCGAGCTGCGGCCCCGTCCCGGCTCCTCCATCCTCCTCCACCCCTTCTACCCCGGTTCGCGGGTTTTCAAGGCCGAGGCGTCCACGGTCCAGTTCGAAGGCCTTCTCGGTTCGGGCGGCGACGGCGCGGCGGATCCGGCCGATCTGCGTGCCCGCCTGCAGGCCGCCCTCGATGCCGGCGCCAAGGCCGACGCCCTCGACCGGGGTTTCGCCATCCGCCTCGCCGTCGCCTCGGGCGCATTCATCATCCTCTACCTCTTCCTGGGCATAGTCATCCGCGATCCCGTGCCGCTCGTGGACGAACTCCTCGTGTCCGGGCTCGGCGCCGTCGCTTCCTGGTTCTGGCTCGAACGCAAGTCCCTGGTTTCCCCGGCCTTCTCCGCCCGCCTCGCGAACCTCCGCCTGGCCCTCGACCGGACATTTTTCCGGACAAGCCCCGCGGTCTCGATGATGGAGGAGGACCTGGAGGACGCCATGATCCTCGAGCCGGGCGCCTTCGCCGCCTGGCTCTCCAGCCCCGCGCGCATCGAACTAGACGCCCGCGCCTCCTCCGACCTGGACGCGCTCTGCGCCGCCATCGAGGACCGCATCTACGCGGTATCGACCCTCAAATCGGCCCGCGCCCTTTCCGAGCCGTCCGCGGACCGGGCTTCGTTGCTCAGGAAGCTCAGGCGCACGGCCGCGCGTTCCGAGTTGCCCCTGCTATTGGCCTACGCCCGGGCGCGCCCGATCGCGGGGACCGCAAAATGAGGGCTTCGGAAGCCCTCGGAAAGGTGGCGCGCGGTTACCTTTCGGCCTTGAGGACGGGAGCCGGTCTCTTGATCGCGGTAGTCCTGGCTGGCGGCCTGAGCGCCCTCGTCGCATGGCCGCTCTGGCTCGCCGCAACCTCGAGCCCGCGAGTCTACGCGCTTTCCGTCCTGATCCTCGCCGGCGCCGCGGCTGCCCTGGCGGCCGCCCGTTCGCGCGCGGCCTCCAGGCGCGCGGGCGCGCAACGCGCCGAGCGACTCGGCATCGGCCGCGGACTCGCGCTGGCGGTTTCCGCCTTCGCCCTCCTTCCCGCGCTCGCCCTGGCCGCGCGGCTGCCCTGGCTCGGCATACCGCTCATAGCGGCGCTCGTCCTGGCCGCGGGGCTCGCGCTTTTCGCCCGGAGCGCTTCCTGAGCGGCCCGGGGGCCGCGCGGATGCCTGTCCGCGCCATCCTCTCCGCCCTTGCCCTTGCCCTTGCCCTCGCCCTTGCCGCCCATACGTCCGCCCA
>JAKLEE010000112.1 GCA_022703215.1 Spirochaetota bacterium
CGCCGTTGCCCGCGCGGGGCGAGAGGCCGCCCGACACGTACGAGGCTTCCGTGGAGCCGCCCGTCCAGCCGGTCTCGGCCGCGACGACGAGGCCGTAGGACATGGAGCGCACGGTCGGACCGATTTCCTCCGCGCCCTTGCGCTTGACTACGGGATAGAAGATGTCGATGGCGTCCTGGTGGTTGTAGCGGAGAGACCGGACCGTGGGCAGGGAACGGTCAGAAGGGATCATGGGCGCGCGGGCTTCGAGGCCTTCGCGCGCCGAGGGCGGCAGGCGGAGCCAGGCCGCGTCGAGCAGGGCGCGCCAGCGCGCGGAATCGTCATCGATGCGGTCGAAACGGGCGGCAAGCGCGGCATAGTAGGATCCGAACGCGTTGCCGCCGCGGCCCATGCCGGCGAGCTCGCGCCGCGAGTCCGAGTCGGTGGTCAGGGCGATGAAGAAATCGGCGGGCGGCAGGACGGCGCGGAGCACCGTTTCGAGGCTCCTGCCGTCGGCGCGGCGCTCGTCGAGGAAGGCTTCCGCCACGAGGGGCGCGGAAACGGGGTCGGCGGCGCGCAGGGCGCCCGCGAGGGCCTCGGCGTCCGGGAAGGCCGCCGGAGCCGGGGCTTCGGCGGCCGGGGCCGCGCTCCAGGCGGCGGAGCCCGCTCCCGGACCGGGGGCCGCGGCCACCGAAAAGGCGAGGAGGAGGAGCGAGATCGCGGTCCACGCGGCCAGGATGATCGAGGGGCGTTTCATGCGGTCTCCGCTCCCGCCACGATAAGCGGCACGAGCCTGGCGCAGACCCGCGCGTCGTCGAGCGCCCGGTGCGCGGAGCCCGGATCGATGCGGAACTCGCCGGCCAGGTTCTGGAGCGAGTAGGAGCGCCTGCCCGGCAGGGCGAGCCGCGCGAGGGCGCAGGTGTCGGCCGTGGGGTTCGCGGGGACCTTGAGGCCGAGCCGCGCGAGGCCGGCCTTGAGGAAGCCGAGGTCGAAGGGGGCGTTGTGCGCCACCAGCACCGCGCCGCCCGCGAAGGCGAGGAAGCGGGGCAGGGCGACGTCAAGGTCGGGCTGCCCGCGCACCATGGCGTCGGAGATGCCGTTGACTTTGGACGCCTGCCACGGGATGGGGCGGCCGGGGTCGACGAGGGTCTGGAAGGCCTCGCCCGCGCCCCCGGGCCCGAAGCGCAGGGCGCCGATCTCCACGATGCGGT
This sequence comes from Spirochaetota bacterium, assembly GCA_022703215.1. Lineage (GTDB taxonomy): Bacteria > Spirochaetota > Spirochaetia > Treponematales > UBA12059 > JAFGNN01. The sequence goes on from JAKLEE010000112.1 coordinate 1,191, forward strand.
CGTTCCGGCCGTCGAGCCCCGTCGTCTCGAAGTCGAAGGCGACGAAGGTCGCGGCGGGCCAGAGTTCCCGCAGCGCGGCGAGGTCGAGGTTCTTCACGGTCCCTTCCCGTCAGCGCGCCGCGTCGACCGCGGCCTTGAGCCCGGCGATGATGCGACCGACCTTCTCCGCGCTCGCGGACTTCGCCGCTTCAAGGTTCCCGCCCTCGAGCGCGGTGCGCGAGAGCACGTAGAACTTGATCTTGGGCTCGGTGCCGCTCGGGCGCACGGTGACCACGGTGCCGTCGGCGAGGGTCCACTGGAGCACGTCGCTCGGGGGCAGCTCGACCTTCGATTTCGCGCCCTCGGGCAGTCCGCGCTCGTAGCCCTCGAGGAGGTCGCGGACCTTGGTCACGGCGATGCCGCCGAAGGCCGCGGGCGGGGTCTTGCGGTAGCCTTCCATGATGCGCCGCATGACGTCCATGCCGGCGGGCCCCTCGAAGTACTTGTTGAGTCCCTTCTCCTCGTGGTAGCCGAACTCGCGGTACAGGTCGTCGAGGCGTTCGAGCAGGGTCTTGCCCTTCGAGCGCCAGTAGAGCGTCATCTCGGCGGTCATGGCGGCGGCGGAGATGCCGTCCTTGTCGCGCACCTCGTTCTCCACGAGGTAGCCGTAGCTTTCCTCCGTGCCGTAGACGAACTCGTAGCCCTTGCCGTCGGTCTCGAAGCGGCGCATGAGATCGGCGATCCATTTGAAGCCGGTCAGGCACTCGAAGCAGGTTGCGCCGTACTTCTCCGCGACCAGGTCCTGGAGCCGCGTGGTGACCACCGAGCGTATGGTGGCGGGCTTGGCCGGCAGGCGGCCGAGCTCCTTCATCGAAAGGAGTATGTAGTCGGCGAGCAGGGTGCCGAGCTGGTTGCCCGTGACGAGGGCGAAACCGCCCTTCCCGTCGGGCACCGCGATGCCGAGGCGGTCGGCGTCGGGATCGGTGGCCATGACGACGTCGGCCTTCTCCTTGGCGCCGAGCTCGAGGGCCAGCTTGAGCGCGGGCGCTTCTTCGGGGTTCGGGTAGGCGACCGTCGGGAAATTCCCGTCGGGCTCGCGCTGCTCGGGAACGGTGACCACCTTGAGGCCGAGCTCGCCCATGACGCGCTCGAAGTGGGAGGCGCCGGTGCCGTGGAGCGGGGTGTAAACCACCTTGACCTCGCCGGCCAGGCGCTTGATGAGCTCGGGGCGGAAGAGCTTCGACTTGACCATGGCGACGTAGGCGTCGTCCATGTCGGGCCTGAGCACGACGAAAAGGCCCTTGGCGAGCGCCTCGGCCTTTTCCATGGTCTTGATGGCCGGGTTCGCGTTGACGCGCTCGATGATGCCCTCGTCGTGGGGGGCGATGATCTGCGCGCCGTCGTTCCAGTAGGCCTTGTAGCCGTTGTAGGCGGGCGGGTTGTGGCTGGCCGTGACGACGATGCCCGTGTCGGCCCCGAGCTTCCGCACCGCGAACGAGAGCTGGGGGGTGGGGCGGAGCGAGGGGAAGACGTAGGCCTTGACGCCGTTGGCCGCGAGCACGAGGGCGGCGGCTTCCGCGAACTCGGGGCTGTAATGGCGCGAGTCGTGGGCGATGACGGCGGAGAGGGGCTTGCCGGGGATGGCGGACTTGAGGTATTCGGCGAGGCCCTGGGTGGCGCGGCGCACGACGAGCAGGTTCATGCGGTTCGAGCCGCCGCCGATGACGCCGCGGAGCCCTCCCGTGCCGAACTCGAGGTCGCGGTAGAAGCGGTCTTCCAGCTCCTTCGCGTCGCCGGAGGCGAGCAGGGCTTCCACCTCGGCGCGGAATTTCGGATCGGTCTCGGCTTCGATATAGGCGCGGGCGCGTGCGCGGAGGGTTTCGGTATCCATGGAGACTCCTTCGTGTCGTATTTCGGGGACGGCGCGCGCTCCGGCCGGTGCCGGGGCGGTTTGCCGCCAATCCATCCAAGATACTACGAAGGAAGCCGCTTCCTCAATGCCGGGAGGAGGGAACGAGGTGCTCGAAGGCGGCCGGCAGCGCGGCGGGACGTTCGATGACGAGGGCGGCGCCGGCCGACTCGAGCTCGAGGCGCCCGCGGAAGCCCCAGGCGCAGCCGATGCCGGGCAGGCGCGCGTTGCGGGCGGTCTGCATGTCCACGTCGGTGTCGCCCGCGAAGCAGGCGGCTTCCGGGGCGGAGCCGAGGCGGGAAAGCAGGGCGAGGAGGCGGGACGGGTCGGGCTTCCGCGGCAGGCCGGGAAGGTCGCCGACGACTTCCGCGAAGGGAGCGCGGGGAAAGAGGCGCGAGACGGCCGCGCGCGCGACCGCCTCGGGCTTGTTGGTGAAGACGGCCAGGGCCGCGCCCGCGGCCGCGAGCGCTTCGAGCGCTGCGGCCATGCCGTCGTAGGGACGCGAAACGCCGACCGGGTCGGCCTCGTAGGCGGCCTCCATAGCGCGGCGGAGCTCTTCGACGAGGGCGGGCGGAGAACCGGGCGGGCATGCAGAGCGCGCAAGCTCGCCGACGCCCCGGCCGACGAAGTAGCGGTAGGAATCCGGCGCGTGCGCCGGGAGGCCGCGCGAGGACAGCACGCCGTTCATCTTCGCCGCTATGTCGCCGAGGGTGTCGACCAGGGTGCCGTCGAGGTCGAAGACGAGGGCGCGCTGCATCGGCCGCTTCAGTCCTTCGCGGAGAGGTCCTCGTCCTTGCCGCCGTGCTCTCGGAATTTGGCCTCGCGCTCATCGATGCGGCCGTCGAGCACGGCGAGCTTTTCGAGGAGCTCCCTGGTCTCGGCGTCGCTGGCGGACAGGACGGGCTCCTTGCGCTCGGCGAGCACCTCGTAGGCGCGGGCGCCGAGCCTCGTGGTCAGCTTGCCGGCCTCGGCGCGCAGCTGGAGTATCTCCACCTTGAGCACGCCCATCTCGCCCCACTGCTGGGCCTTGCCGCCCGCCTTGGAAAGGAAGTCGCGGCTGGCGTCGAGCCCCTGGTCCACGAACTGCTTGAGCTTCTCGGAAAAGGTCACTCTGTTCCTCCTTGGGAAAGGCGCGGTCCGAACCGTCGCGAAGCGCGCGGGCCGTATGGCTCGGGCGGACCGTCCGAGACCATGATAACTCCGGAGCCTCGGGAAGTCCAAACCGGCCAGTCGCCACGCGCGGGGCTGCGGCGCACGATTCCGCGGGAATCCGCTCGCAGTCGCTTGACAGCGCTCCGGAGGGGTACTATATCGTGTATCCATCGAACTAAAGCCTACCACCGATGGTATGGTCCGTATAGCAAGAAGGATACCAAGTCGACCATGGACGCCGCGCTTTGCTTGAATAAAAACGCCGAAGGAACGATCCGGTGAGGTGCCCGCACTGCGGCTCGCTGGACGACCGCGTCCTCGACTCCCGCACCCTCGCCAACGGCGAGAGCACCCGGCGCCGTCGCGAGTGCCTTTCCTGCGGCTTCCGCTTCACCAGCTACGAGCGCATCGAGGAGCGGCCCCTCATGGTGGTGAAGCGCGACGGCCGCCGCGAGCCCTTCGAGCGGGCCAAGCTGGCGCGCGGCATCGAGCGCGCCCTCGAGAAGCGGCCCGTCTCGCGCGACACCATCGAGAACATCATCAACGAGATCGAGGACCAGGCCGCCATGGCGGGCCGCGGCTCGGACGAGATCGTGAGCCAGGCGCTCGGCGAGATGATCCTGGCGCGGCTCTACGAGCTGGACAAGGTGGCCTGCGTCCGCTTCGCCTCGGTGTACCGCAAGTTCGAGACCCTGGACGAATTCCTCAAAGAGATAGAGCGGCTGGCGGGAGCGCCCGGGCCGTCATAGGGAGTCCGTTCCGCGCGCCCGGAAACGCGGCGCCGCGGGCGGATCGGGAGGGGAGCGTAGTATGGAAGGCGAGCAGTTCTTCCCGGAGTGGCGGAGCCTCCTCGGGAGATCGGGCGGCGGGGAAAGCGGCCCCGTCGTCCGGCAGGTCGTCAAGCGGTCGGGACGCGTCGAGCCCTGGGACGCGTCCAAGATCGTCATGGCGATCGAAGCAGCCTTCCGGGCGACCACGGGCCTCGACGGAGGCGGGAAGGCGGAGACCATAGCCGCCGACGTCGAGGCCCGCCTGGGCCTGCTCATGGCCGGGCGCCACCGGAACTCGATTCCCGCCATCGAGGAGATCCAGGACCTCGTGGAGACGGCCCTCATCGAGGCGAAGGAGGTGGCGGTCGCCAAGGCCTACATCCTCTACCGCGCGCGCCACGAGGCCATGCGCGACACGAAGCGCCTCATGCTCGACATCGACGCCACCATGGACGGCTACCTGGGCCAGGGCGACTGGCGGGTCAAGGAGAACGCCAACGTCAACTACTCGCTCGGCGGCCTCATCCTCCACAATTCCGGCTCGATCACGGCGAACTACTGGCTCAAGAACGTCTACCCCGAGGAGATCGCCGAGGCGCACCGCAACGCGGACTTCCACATCCATGACCTGTCCATGTTCTCCGGCTACTGCGCCGGCTGGTCGCTCCGCGCCCTGATAGCCGAGGGGCTCGGGGGCGTACCGGACAAGATCTCGTCGAAGCCGGCGAAGCACCTCTCCACCCTCGCGCAGCAGCTGGTGAACTTCCTCGGCGCCCTCCAGAACGAGTGGGCGGGCGCCCAGGCCCTCTCGAGCTTCGATACCTACCTGGCACCGTTCGTCCGCGCGGACAGCCTCTCGGAAGCCGAAGTCAGGCAGGGCGTCCAGAGCTTCCTCTTCGGCGTCAACACGCCGAGCCGCTGGGGCTGCCAGGCGCCCTTCTCGAACGTCACGCTCGACTGGACCTGCCCGCCGGACCTCCGCGACAAGGCGGCGGTGGTGGGCGGCGAGGAGCAGCCCTTCACCTACGGCGAGTGCCAGGCCGAGATGGACCTGGTGAACAAGGTCTTCCTCGAGCTCATGCTGGAAGGCGACGCCGAGGGCCGCGGCTTCCAGTACCCCATCCCGACCTACAACGTCACCGAGGACTTCGACTGGGACAGCGCGAACGCGCGGCTGCTCTTCGAGATGGCGGCAAAGTATGGCACGCCGTACTTCCAGAACTTCCTCAACTCCGACCTCGACCCGAACGACGTGCGCTCCATGTGCTGCCGCCTCCGCCTCGACAAGCGCGAGCTCCGGAAGCGCGGCGGCGGGCTCTTCGGCTCCGACGAGCTCACCGGCTCCATCGGCGTCGTCACGCTCAACCTGCCCAGGCTCGGGTACCTGGCGAAAGACGAGGCGGACTTCATGAAGCGCCTCTTCCGCCTGATGGACCTGGCGGCGACGAGCCTCACGATGAAACGCAAGGTCTGCACGCGCCTCCTCGAGGCGGGGCTTTTCCCCTACACGAGGCGCTGGCTGCCCTCCTTCGACAACCATTTCTCCACGATAGGAATTTGCGGCATGCACGAAGCCTGCCTCAACCTCCTGGGCAAGGGCATCGACGAGGCGGAGGGCCGGGACTTCGCCCTCCGCGTGCTCTCGCGCATGCGGCAGCGCCTCCAGGACCTGCAGGCGGAGACGGGGGAACTTTTCAACCTCGAGGCGACGCCGGCGGAGTCCACCTCGTACCGCCTGGCGCGGCACGACCGGGAGCGCTGGCCGGACCTCGTCGCGTCCGGCGGGGCCGCCCCCTACTACACCAACTCGACGCAGCTGCCGGCCGACGCCGACATCGACCTCTTCGACGCCCTCGACCACCAGGAAGCCCTGCAGGCCGCCTACACGGGGGGCACCGTCTTCCACGTGTTCCTCTCCGAGGCGGTGGAGGATTGGCGCGCCGCGCGCGAGCTCGTGAAGTCGGTGGCCTCGAACTACCGCGTGCCGTACTTCACCCTGTCGCCGACCTTCTCGGTCTGCCCCGTGCACGGCTACCTTTCCGGGGCACACGAGGCCTGCCCGAAGTGCCGCGACGAAAAGCGCCGCGCCATCGCGGAGGAACTGGAAAAAGCCAAAGCCGAGCTGGCCGCGCTTACATAAAGAAAGAAACCACGGAGGCACGGAGCGAGGGAGGGAAGAGGGAGCGATGGACGGGACCGAGTCGGGATTGAAGGCTTTCGAATCCTGATTCCGAATTTGGTTGCCCGCTCTGCTTCGCTCCGTGCCTCCGTGCCTGCGTCGCTTCGCGACGCTTTCGGGGAGGTATGGATTGTAGCGCGCTTATCGCGCGCTGCCTCATTCGTGGTGGATGTTCGTGAAGTTGGTAAAGAGTGGGGGGGAGCGATGGGACGGGGGGAGCTGGAGGCGAGGATCGCGGGGCTCGAATCGGAGCTCGCGTCGGTCGAGGGGACGCGCACCGAGGTGTACGCGCGCATCGTGGGCTATTACCGCTCGGTGCGGAACTGGAACGCGGGCAAGCGCGAGGAATTCTCGCGGAGGCGGCCCTGGTCGCTCGGCGCCGGCGGGACCGGATCGAGGACCGTCGGACTGCCCGGCCACGCGGCGCCGGCGGACGAGGTCCGGGAAAGCCGGGGGGCCTACGCGGCCCCGCTTTCAGCCGGCCCCTTCAGTGGAAGCGCGAAGCAGCTCCACGCCGCGCCCGCGCTCAAGGACCTGGTCGGCGCCGCGACGCGGCTCGGGGACGAGCTTCCGCGCGGCGAGGGCGAGGTGGCGGAATACACGGTCT
>JAKLEE010000113.1 GCA_022703215.1 Spirochaetota bacterium
CTCGGCCGCCAGCTCGAGGACATCTTCGAAAAGCTCAGTTGCGGCGAGAAGGTGGAGGACGCCTGCGGCGAAACCCTCGAGATCGGCCACACCCTGCTCCCCAAGCTCCCGAAGGACCTTTCCGACCGCAACCGCACCAGCCCCTTCGCCTTCACGGGCAACAAGTTCGAGTTCCGCATGCCCGCCTCGAGCGAGTCGATCTCCGGGCCGAACACCGTCCTCAACGCAGCCATGGCCGAGGTCCTGTCCGGCTTCTCCGGCGAGCTCGAGAAGGCCGCCGACGTCAACGCGGCCATCGCCGCCATCGTCGCGCGCGTCTGGAAGGACCACAAGCGTGTCGTGTTCGACGGCAACGGCTACTCCGAGGAATGGAAGGCCGAAGCGGCGCGCCGGGGACTGCCCAACCTGGCCTCGACGCCCGAGGCCGTGGCCGAGTACCTGCGCGAGGAGCACGTCGCCCTGCTCGAGCGCCACGGCGTGTTCACGCGCGGCGAGGTCGAGGCGGTCTGCCACATCGAGTTCGAGCGCTACTGGAAGCGCGTCGCCATCGAGGCCGCCGCCATGGTCGAGATGGGCCGCCGCCAGATCGTCCCCGCGGGCGACGAGTGGGTGTCCGACCTCGCCATGCTCTCCGAGGTTTCCGCCCATTACGCGAAGCGGGCGGAGGACGCCGCCGACCTGGTGGAAGCCTTCGCCGCCGCCGTCGACGAGCTGGAGCGGGAGGCCGCCGCCGCGCGCGCCGTCTCCGAGGAGAATCCCGGCGCCCGGGCCGCCGCCTACCGGGCAAAGGTCGTACCGGCCATGGCCAGGGTCCGCGCCGCGGGCGACGCGCTCGAAAGAGCCTGCCCCGCGAAGCTCTGGCCCTTCCCCGGCTACTCCGAGTTGCTGTTCAGCATTTAGGAAAATTGAACCACGGAGACACGGAGACACGGAGGACGCGGAGCGAAATCGGGGTTTCGGGATCGGCGCTCGCGACGCAGGTCGCATCCTGATCGTTCCCTGCCTCGGACTCTGCGCCTCTGCGTCTCCGCGGTTCAAATAGCCTATACTCTACCCGTGGAACCCACCGTCGCGGAGCTGTGCTCCAGCCGTTACGAAGAAGCCTTCGGGATGAGAAAGCAACTCGGCCGCCTGCTTTGCGGCTCGGCCACCTCCGGCGTCATCACCGGCAAGCTCGCGGAGCTCTCCCGCCGCACCGTCGCGCTGAGCCTCCTCGCGGGGGCGGGGACCCGCTGGACGCGTTCGGTGGAAGCCGCCCGCGCGGCCGCGCTCGAGCGCGGCGAAACGCCGGACCCGGCCCTCGATCCGGGGCGTCCGCGCGGCCTCTACCCCGTGCGCAACCTGCTCGGCGGTTCGCGGGCCTCGCTGCCCATCGCCGCCTACGCCCTCGCCGCCACCGCGGGCTTGGGGCGGCGCGTGCTCGTCGTCCGCGGCTACGAGGCCGAGTTCGAAGCGGAGCTGCTCCGTCCCCTCGGCTCCGCCGGCGGCGACTGGCGCTGGGCCACGCAGCCGGAGATCGCCGGAAAGCCGCGCGGCCACGGAGACGCGGCCCTGCGCGCCCTGGACGCCTGGCGGGACGCGGACTACGTCGTCGCGAACTTCGGCGGCGACGCCGCGAGCCCCGCCACGGCCGCGCTCGGCCTCCTCTGCATCGACGCGCTGAACCGCGCGGGCGAGGACGTCGCTCTGGTGGTGCCGGCGGCACGCTTCGAGCGGCCCTCGTATCCGATCGCCTTCGGACCCGGCGGCCTGCCGCGCGAGTTCGGCCACGCCAAGCTGGCAGGCCGCGAACTCGCGGAAGGGCCGGGCTGGGCCAACGTGGGCGTCCGCGTCTATCGGGCCGCGGACCTCGCTGCGGTCCTGGTCGAGCTCGCGGACGCGCACTTCGAGGAAGGCTACGGTTACCGGGTGCCCGGCAACGATCCTGAGGGCCGCGAGCTCGCGCTCGACAACGCGGACGCCGTCCTTGCCGCGCGCGCCAAGGTCCGCGTGCTGGCGGCCGCCCTGCCGACCGAGCTTTCGCCGGTCAAGGAGCTCGGCGACGTGGCCGCGTTCGAGGCCGCGGAGGAAAGCAACCTGCGCGATTCCGCCGCGCTCGGCTTTCCGGCGCCGCGCCTCGGATAGGAAAAAGGCCGCCGCGGAAGCCGTCTGGCTCCCGCGGCGGCCCTTGCCGCCATCCGCACCCGTTCCCTACTTCGGGTCGACGGGCGCAGGCTCCGAGAACACGTAGCCCTGTCCGTAGTCCACGCCGAGCTCTGTGACCTTGTCGCGCACCGCGGCGGAGCCGACGAACTCGGCGATGGTCTTGATGCCCATGACGTGGCCGATCGAGTTGATCGATCCGACCATGGCCGCGCTCACGTCGCTCTCGTCGACGTTGCGCACCAGGGAACCGTCGATCTTGAGGTAGTCCACGGGCAGGTTGCGCAGGTAGCCGAACGACGAGAAGCCGGAACCGAAGTCGTCGAGGGCGAAGCTGAAGCCCTGCTCCTTGAGCGCCGCCATGAAGCGCGTGGCGTGCGCCAGGTTCTGGATGGCGGCTGTCTCGGTCACCTCGAGGCAGAGCAGCTCGGCGGGCACGCCCGCGGCCGCGCGCTCGTCGAGGATGAAGCCGATCAGCGACTCGTCCAGCAGCGAGGGACCGGACAGGTTTATCGAGATGTTCCGTCCGGCGAGCGCGCCGTCCGAGTCCCGGTGGCGGCGGAAAGCCCTGAACGACTCGCGGATGACCCAGCGGTCGATGGCCGGCATCAGGTTGTAGCGTTCCGCCGCGGGAATGAAGTCCATGGGCCGGGCGATGCTGCCGTCCTCGTTGACCATGCGCACCAGTATCTCGGCCTTCGGAGGGCGGTCGGGGTGCGGCATCAGGGGCTCGATGGTCTGGTAGTAGAGCACGAAGCGGTCGTCCTCGATGGCGCCGTTGATCTTGCCGATCCACTCCATTTCGCCGCGGCGCTTCTGGTACTTGCTCTCGGCGTTGTCGAAGACGTTGATGCGGTTGCCGCCTTCCTCCTTGGCCAGGTGGAGGGCGTCGTCGGCCGCCGCGAGAACCTCGTGGGCGTCGATGGTGGCCTGGTCGATCGGCACCACGCCGATGGAGAGCGTGACCGGCATTACCCGGTCTTCCCAGACGAAGCGACGCGAAGCCACGGCTTCCTGGAGCCGTCGCGCGACGCGGAGCGAATCCTCCGGATTGCAGTTCCGCAAGAGCAGGCCGAATTCGTCGCCGCCCATGCGGGCGGAGAGGTCGTCGTGCGGGATGTTGTCCACGATGTGGCGGCCCACCTGGCGGAGCAGCTCGTCGCCGGCGAGCGCGCCGCAGGTGTCGTTTATGGCCTTGAAGCGGTCCACGTCCATGCTCAGGAAAGCGTGGTTGCCGCCCGAGGAGTGTACCGTGCGGATGATCTCGCCGAGCTTGAAGGTGAATTCCTCGCGGTTCGAAAGCCCGGTCAGGCTGTCGTGGCTGGCCTGGAAGTTGATGGTCTCGGAGAGGCGCTTGATCTCGGAGATGTCGCGGAGGGCGATGACGAAGCCGTCGGTCTCGTTTTCCTTCTCATGGATTCGGGTGATCGAGCCGTCCACCAGGGTTCCGCGGCCGCTCGGATGCTTCACGGTCACGTCGCTGAAGAAGAAGGGTCGCCGGTCGACGAGCGGCACGCCGTCGGAGAGCAGGTCCTTCCCCGAGCGTTGGTCGAGCAAGGCCAGGAAGGAGGCCACGGCCTGTCCCTTCGCCTGCTCCTCGCGGATGCCGACCAGCTTCTCCGCCACCGGGTTCATGAAGCGCACGCAGAGCGCCGTGTCCGTGGCGATGATGCCGTCGTTGATCGAGTGCAGGATCGCGGAGAAGAGGCGCTCCTGCCCCTTGAGCCGGCGCTCCATGGAGTTCTTGTAGAGCGCGATGTCGATGGTCGAGTAGAGCTCGCGCTCCTTGAAGGGCTTGAGGATGTAGCCGTAGGGTTCGACTTCCTTGGCGCGCTCGAGGGTCGGCTCGTCGGCGAAGGCCGTCAGGAAGATGATGGGGATGCCGTGCCGCTCCTTGACCACCTTGGCGGCTTCGATCCCGTTCATCTCGCCGGAGAGCATGATGTCCATCAGGATCATGTCCGGATCCAGCTCGCCGGCCAGGCGTATGGCTTCCTCGCCGTCGCCCGCTGTGCCGACGACGGTGTAGCCGAAGCGCTCGAGGCGGCGCTGCAGGTCCAAGGCGATGATCTTCTCGTCCTCGACGATCAGGAGCTTTTCGTTGTTCATGGCGTTCCTGCCAAGAGTATGGTCCGCGCCGTCCCGCGATTCAAGCGAGGAAGAACGAAGCGAGGAGCTTGAGCGCCCCCGCCCCGAGTATGAGCAGCACCGGGTTGACCTTGGTGAAGGCGGCGAGGCCGAAGGCGCCCAGGGCCAGGCCGGCGGTGAAGGGATCGCGGGCCGCTTCCGGGGCGAAGGCCCAGACCGTCATGGCCAGCAGGCCGAAGGTGCCCGAACGCAAGGCTTCGCGGAAGCGGTTGCCGCGCGGGCCGAGCCGCGAGATCAGGGCGCCGAGGGCCAGGCTGGCCAGGATCGGCACCGTGACAACCGAAAGCGTCGCGAGCACCGCGCCAAGGTAGCCGCCCACCTCCCGGCCGACCAGGGTGGCGGCGTTCAGGGCCACCGGACCCGGCGTTACCTGGGCGATGGCCACCAGGTCGCGGAAGCGGGATTCGTCGAGCCAGCCCTTCCCGAGCACCTCGGTCCTTATCAGGCCGACGATGGTCCAGCCGCCCCCGTAGGAAACCGCTCCGAGCTTGAGGAAGGAGAGGATGAGCTCGATCATGCCTTTGTCCCCGGGCTCTCGACAAACCAGCCGACGGCGGCTGCCGCGAAGAAGATCGCCGGCGCCCAGGCGGGAGCCAAGATCATGGCGGCCGCGGCCGCGAGGGCCAGGGCGACACGGCCCGGATTCCAGGCACGCGTCCTGGTCATGCGCCAGAGCAGGGCGGCCACCAGGCCGGGCACAACCGCGAAGGCGCCGTCGAGGAAGGCGCGCGCCTGCTTTTGGGCCGCGACGACGCCGATCACCCCGGAGACCAGCAGGATGGCCGCGAAGGGCGGCACGAGGACGCCGAGGGCCGACGCGAGGAGTCCCGGCAGTCCCGAGAGCGCGCGGCCCGCGAACAGGGCGGCGTTGAGGCCGATCGGGCCGGGCAGCGACTGGGCGGCGCCGAAGAGCGAGAAGAACTCCTTCTCGTCCATCCAGCCCTTGCGCTCGAGGCCGCGCGCGATGACGGGCACGAGCACGTAACCGCCGCCGAGCGTAACGGCGGAGATGCGGGCGAAGAATAAGAAGAGCCTCCAGGGACTCGGCGGCCTCGATGCTTGCACGGTTCGCTCCAGGTACGAATTTACGGTATCGTACGATGAAATGGAGACCCCGTAAAGCCTGAAATGACACAAATGAAGATTATGGTCAAAATGGAGAAAAACCGGAGCATTGCGGAAGAGTGGCCTGTCCCCGGCGGATAAGCAGTCAAATCCGGCGCGTGCCGCCCCCTCGGCTGACGCTCGCCGGCTCGCGTCGTCCAAGGGACGCGCCTCCGGTTCGATTCCCGATCTCGGCTTCTGATAGACGTGCGGCCCGTCCTTCCGGACGGGCCGCTTTGGTTGGAAGCCGAGATCGGGAATCGAACCCGACACCTGCGCATTACGAGTGCGCCGCTCTGCCAGATGAGCTATCTCGGCGGACGGGCGCCACGATACCCGAAGCATTGGCAAAAATCAAGGGCCGCCTTCCTGCGTCCGGTTTGCGGCCGGGGCAGGGCCGGCTTATAATCAAAGGCATGGAACGGACCGTACTGCTCGTCGACGATTCCGTCGTGGCGCGCATGGGTTTGAAGAAGATACTCAGGGAATCATCGTTCGCTGTGGTCGAGGCCGCGAGCGGGGAGGATGCGCTCGCCAAGGTCGACCAGGGGCTGGAACCCGACCTGGTCTTCCTCGACTTGACCATGCCCGGCATGGGCGGGCTCAACGCGCTCCGCGAGCTCAGGCGTCGCAGGCCGGAGTTGCCTGTCGTGGTGGTGACCGCCGACATCCAGAAGGCGACCATACAGGAGGCGATGGATGCGGGCGCCAGTGAGGTCCTGCCGAAACCCGCGGAACGCGGCAGCGTGATGGCCGCGTTGGCGAGGGCGGGGCTCGCCTGATGCCCGGCTCCTCCTTCGACGCGCTCGAGCTTGACGCCCTCAAGGAACTCATGAACCTCGGCTTCGGGCGCGCCGCCGCGAACCTGTCGGAGCTCATGGACCTGCACGTGGTGCTTTCCGTGCCGCGGGTCGAGCTGGTGCCGATCGAGGAGCTGGCTTCGTATGTGGCGAACGAGGTCGACGATCCGAAATCCTTCAATGTCGTCGAGCAATTCTTTCTGGGGAATTTCGAAGGCACGAGCTTCCTGCTCCTGCCCGAGGAGGAGGGCCGCCGCCTGGTGGAAATGCTCGCCGGCGGGGACACCGACTCAGACAACCCGCTCGATTCGCTGGAGAGCGAAACGATCATCGAGATCGGCAACATCATAATCGGGGCTTGCGTCTCCAAGGTGGCCGAGCTGCTCGGCGATGTGGTCACCTACCTGCCCCCCCGCTTCGCCACGGGCGCACTGGACCGCGAGCTGCTCGAGCGCTACGTCCAGCCCGGGCCCGGCATGGCGCTGGTCCTGAAGACACTCTTCCGCTTCGAGCGCCGCGACGTGTTCGGCCTGCTTTTCCTCGTCACCACCGATTCGGGCCTCGCTTGGCTCAAGCGCGCCGTCTCGTCCTGGCTCGAGAGCCTTTCGTGAGCGGCGGGACCGAGTCGTCCCCGACGGCGGCCAGGCGCGCCGGACGGAACCGCGTGGAGGTGGGGATATGAGCGAAGAGATACTCGAGGCGTTCGCCGCCGAAACCGCGGAAATCCTCGAAGCCGTCGAGGCGGCGGTCGCCGACCTGGAAGCCGGCGCGCCGGACGCCGTCGACCGCCTGTTCCGGCAGGTGCACACGCTCAAAGGCTCGGCGGGCATCGTCGGCATGGAGCTGGCGGAGCTCTTCGCCCACGCCTGGGAAAACCGCCTCGGCCGCATCCGCTCCGGCGAATCCCGGCCGGGGCCGGAGACGGCGGACGCCCTGCTCGGCTGCCGCGACCGTTTCGCCGCCATCGTGTCGGCCTCCAAGGCCTTCGCCGCCACGAACGGGACGGTGGAGATGGGGGAGGCCGAGGCGGGCGCGCTGGCCGCCCTGGACGCGAGCCTCTCCGAGAACGCCCGCGCTGCTCCGAAGCTGGCGCACGAAGCTCCGCGGGAACACGCCGCGGGAGGGCCGGCCGCTGAGGTCGCGGCTCCCGAAATGGCCATCGACGAGGCCCCGAAGCCCTCGCGCCGCGCGCGCGCGAGCCAGGCGGCGCCGCAGGCGCGCGGCGAGTACGAGCAGGCGCTCGAGTCCTTCGCGCGCGTGCCCCGGCGCAAGCTGGACCGCATACTCTCGCTGGCGAGCGAGCTCGTGGTGTCGCTTTCGGTGCTCGGACGCGAGACGCGGTCCGAGCGGGAGGGCGCGCACGTCGAGGACGCGCTCTCCGTGGTCGAGGGCCTCGCGGCGCAGCTCTACCGCTTCGTGCTGGAAACCCGCATGGTGCCGGTCTCCGACG
>JAKLEE010000114.1 GCA_022703215.1 Spirochaetota bacterium
GCTCCGGCCCCTCCTGCGGCCTGCGCGGCCGCGATCGTAACCAGGAACGACGAAAGCGTCGCCGCGCAGATCGCGCGTATGACGTTTTTCGTGATTCCCCTCCCGTTGCGTATTGTACAGCAACGAATTCCCGTATGCAAGCGGAAAGGGTCGGAAGGAAAAGAATACCACGGAGACACGGAGACCATGAGAGAAGAGGGAGGCGGAGGAAGGTGGAACTGATCAATCCCACGCTCCATTCTTCTCCTTCCAATCTCCGTGTCTCCGTGTCTCCGTGGTCTGTATTCGTGAGATCAGGCTAAATCGGCCATGCGCTCCATGGGGCTGACGATCTCGGTGACGCGGACGCCGAAGTTCTCGTCGATGACCACCACCTCGCCCTTGGCGATCAGCTTGTGGTTGACGAGGATGTCCACCGGTTCGCCGGCCAGCTTGTCGAGCTCGATGATCGTGCCCTCGCCCATGCCGAGGATCTCCCGGATGAGCTTGCGGGTGCGGCCGAGCTCGACCGTCATCTCCATGTAGACGTCCATGATCAGGCCGATGTTGCCCGCCTCGGGCGAGGCCTGGCGCATGGCGAGGTTCGCGAACTGCACCGGCTGGACGTTCGGCGGGCTCATGCCCATCATCGGCGCCTGGCCGCCGTACATGCCCATCGGGGCGTAGCCGCCCTGGGGAGCTCCCATCATGCCCTGCATGCCGCCGGGGTTGCCGCCGTAGCCCATCTGCGGCTGGCCGCCCATGCCGCCCATGCCGCCCATCCCGTTGCCGCCCGGCTGCGGGGAGCCCATCTGCATGTTCATGGACATGCCGCCCTGGTCTCCGCCGCCCGTGGCCGCGACGAGGTCCCGGACGAAGGGCGCGGCGAACAGCTCGACGACGGCTTCGTTGTTGGGGCCGATTTCGACCTGGTAGGTGGCGCGAATGAAGTCGCCGGAAGGCACCTTGACCATGGCCTTGGGGCCGAAGGTCCCGTCGGCCGCGCTCGACTGGATGCCGCGGTTCCCCGACTTGTCGCTCAGGGTGGTGATCAGGGCGCCCGTCATGGTCGACATGAGCTCGCCGACCGCGGATACGGCCATGTCCGAAAGCTCGGTCAGGCCGTCTTCCTTGATTACGAGGCCCGCGATGCGGAGCGCGGAATCCTTCGGTATGATGAAGACGTGCTCGCCCGGAACGCCCCCGGTAAAATCGACGCGGTAGGAAAGCACTTCCTGCGGGGTCGACTGGAGGAAGGCGTCGCGCGAGAGCAGCTCGACCTTCACGCCCGAGACCCGCGCGTCGGCGCCGGTCATCATGGCGATGTTCTGCGACTGTCCTTCGAGGGTGCCCTCGAGGATCTCGCGCCAGGCCTGCACCTCGCGCGAGGGGCCCGGAGCGGAAGGCTTCGCCGCGGGAGCGGGACCGCCGGAATCGAGTCCCGAGAGGAGGGAATCGATCTCTTCCTGGGACAGGGATCCGTCACTCATAGTTCTCGTCTCCTTCGGACGCCAATTCCTCGAATTCCTCCTGCCCGACGTCCTCCAGCTTCTGCGTGATCTGGACGGCCATCTTCCGGCCGATGACTCCCGGCCGGCACAGGAACTTCTTCTTGGTGCCCACGTTGAGCACCATCGGGTCGTCCACGCGGACCGTGTGCAGGCGGATGACGTCGCCGGCCCTGAGGGCCAGCACGTCGCGCACCGGCAGGTCGATCTTGCCGATTTCCGCGATGACGGGGATCTCGACGGTGGACAGCTTCTCTTTCAGGATGTTCAGGTTCTCGGTAGTGGCGCCGCGCCGGACGGACGAGTACCAGTACTGCGCGGACAGCTTCGAGATGATAGGCTCGATGGTCAGGTAGGGGATGCAGAGGTTCATCATGCCCTCGACGTCGCCGATCTTGGTCTCGAGCGTGACGAGGACGACCATCTCGGTCGGGGGGACTATCTGGGCGAACTGCGGGTTGTTCTCGATCTGCGAGAGCCGCGGCCGGAGGTCGATCACCTGGGTCCACGCCTCGCGCATGTTCCCCAGGATGCGGACGATGATGCCCTCCATGACGGAGTGCTCGATGTCCGAGAGCTCGCGGTTGAGCTTGGAGCCTTCGCCCGAGCCGCCGAAGAGGCGGTCGATGATGGTGAAGGTGATGGTCGGGTCGACCTCGAGGATGGCCTGTCCCTTGAGCGGGTCCATGCTGATGACCGCCAGCGTGGTCGGCGTCGGGATGGATCGGATGAATTCCTCATAGGTCAGCTGGTCGACGCTCGCGACATGCACGTGCACGAGCACGCGGAGGCTCGCGGACAGGGCAGTCGTGGTCAGGCGCGAGAAGGTCTCGTGCATGTTCTGCACGGTGCGCATCTGCTCCTTCGAGAACTTGTCCGGTCGCTTGAAGTCGTAGATCTTGATCTTGCGCGTGTCGGCGGCCGGCCGGATCGATTCGATCTCGGCGGCGTCGCCCGCGTTTATCGCGGTAAGGAGCTGGTCTATCTCGTCCTGAGACAGGACCTCGGTCATGCGGCCCTCCCTAGCCGTCCATAATTGCATGGACGGGCCCGCTTTGCAACGGCCCTGTTCAATCATCGGCCGCGCGAGGCCCCCATTGTAGCCAAAAGCGGGCTGCATGCGCGAGCTCACCCGAACCAATCCTGCCGCAGAGGCGCAGAGGCGCAGAGAATGACGGGGCAGGGGGAGCGTCGCGCAAGCGGTGCTTCCACCATGGTCCTCGCCCGTTCTTCCCTCCGCGTCTCCGCGTCTCCGCGGTTCACATTCCTGCTAGGGGGTGCGTTCGCGGACGTGGAAGGTCTTGGACAGCAGTTCGATGTGGCTCGCTATGAAGACGAGGCCGTAGGCGGTCAACGCGAGCCCGAAGACGATGCCGAGCGGCAGCACGTAGCTCGTCCCGAAAGCCTCCTCGGCCAGGCCTGCCTCGAGCGAGACCGCCGCGACGATGGAGCTGCCCGCCAGCGCGAGCCCCACCATGGCCCATTCGCGGAGGCCCACCTCCCGGCGCGGCTTGGGCAGGAAGGGCAACACTTCCATGACCGAGCGGACGAAGTCGCGTTCGCCTCCGGCGAAGGGCGCGCGGTAGAGGTCGAGGGCCGTGGCCTGCCGGTTCGCCAGCTCGCGGCAGGCGGGACAGCGCGCCATGTGCGCTACCACGTCGATGCCGCGGGGCCTCGTACCGTCGGCGCGGTCAAGGCGGTTCCTGAAATCCTCGCAGGTCATCGTCGTTCCTCCGGCCCTTCCAGGGCTGTGCGCAGCTGCTTCTTGGCCCTGAACACGTGGCTCTTGATCGTGTTCACGGGAAAGCCCGTCACCTCGCCGATCTCGGCGAAGCTCAACTCATGGTAGAAATACAGGTCCACGCAGGCCGCGTAGCGCTCGGGCAGTTCCGCCATCGCGGCGCGCAGGGCGGCCGCCGCCTCGGAGCGCAGGACCAGTTCCTCGGCGGAGTACCGCGACGCGTCCTCGGGGTCGGTCTCGAGCGGCTCGTAGCGCGGCTTCCGGCGCTTGGCCTGGGCCGCGGCGTTCCAGGCCACCCGGTAGAGCCAGGTGGAGAAGCGCGAACGGCCCTTGAAGGAAGCCAGATGCCGGTACGCCTTGATCATGACGTCCTGCACGAAGTCCGCCGCGTCGTCCGGATCCTTGAAGAAGCCGAGCCCGAGCCTGAAGACCTTGCCCTGGTGCCGACGGACGATGCCCGCGAAAGCCTCGCGGTCGCCGTCGAGCACCATGGCCACCAGCTCCTCGTCCGAGGCTTCCGCGCGGGAAGCCCCCCCGGACCCGCCCGTCGCGCCGGAGGCGCCGGCGGATCCCGCGCTCACGCCCGACCGTTCCCGTCGACGGCCTTCCTGCCGAGGACGTAGAAGACCACGAGGCCGATCCCCACGGCCAGCGGAATCACCCCGCCGAGCAGCCCGTAGCCGAAGCCGTCGAGCAGCGAGAGCATCACGGTCAGCACGGCGCCGACGCTGGAAAGGAGTATCCCCGCGAAGAGCGACAGGATCACGAGATCGAGCGAAGCCGGACGATACAGGCCCTTCTCGATCATCGCGACCTTCTCGCGGTGGCTCCAGAGCATCCAGAAGAAGATGACCACGCTGCCCATGACGATGCCGACTATGGGAATTATTGAAACCAGGACCTGCGAAGCGGCCGAAGGCATGTCGTACCTACCTGTACCTGTGTTCGGAAGGACCCGGACGCGAGCCCTTCCGCTTGCTTAGACCCGGCCGCGCCGCGAAGGTTGCACGGCCCCTCCATTCCCGCCCCTTTCAGGCTCCCGCCGGAGGAAAGGGAAGCGACCGCGTCGCGATCAGGTCCACCCCAGTCCCCAGCGCGTCGGGAATCAGCACCTGCCCGCGCCGGACCGGCAGCGCCACTTCCAGCGCGTACACGGCCTCGAGCAGCTCGGCGATCCGCTCCCTGGGAAAGGGCCCCGCCGTGCGGACGGGGACCCGCGCCACCGCGCCGACCTCCCCGCGCCCGGGGGCGTCGGCCCCGCGGATGCGCGCGGTGGCGCTGACCACGCGCCGCGGGTCGAGGAATTCCTCGGCGGCGTAGCGGGCTCCGCGCGGGCAGCGGTTGCCGCTCGTCAGGACCGTGCCGTCCTCGCCGAGCCGGACCTTGAGCGCGCACGACATGGGACAGACGACGCAGACCAGATCGCGTTCCATCAGAGCCGCTCCTTAAACCAGCGCGATCTCGAGCACGGCATCCGAACCCGCCTCGGCGAGATCCGCGAAGTCCTCGGGACCCAGCTCGATCGACTGCATTTCCGAGGGCTGGACATGGCCCTTGCGGATCTTCCGGACCACGCGCCGGTCGATCCTGGCCTCGAGGGTCGCGCCGTGCAGCACGGCGAGCGAGCGGAAGTAGACGCGGTTCTTCCGCGAGAGGTCGACCTTGACCGGCGCCACGTAGCGCACGTTCGCCCCCGCCTTCACCCTAAGCTCCGGCCCGGGGCGTTCGCCGCGGAGCCAGGCCGCCGCGTGGGCGCCGGCCCGCCGCGCTTCCTCCGCCACCCAGTCCACGAGGTCGTGGACGTGCAGCACGTTGCCGCAGGCGAAGACGCCGGGCACGTTCGTCATGAGCGTCGAGTCGACCTTCGGGCCGCCCGTGGCGGGGTTGAGCTCGACGCCGGCGCCGCGGGAAAGCTCGTTCTCCGGCACGAGGCCGACGGAGAGCAGCACCGTGTCGCAGGGTATGGTCCGCGCGCGCGAAAGGTCGAGGGCACCGTTCTCGAGCGGGGCTATCTCGACCCCCTCGACGCGGTCCTTTCCGAATATGCGCGTGGTCTGGTGGCCGAGGTAGAGGGGTATGCCGAAGTCCTCGAGGCACTGGACGATGTTCCGCGTCAGGCCCGAGGGGTACGGCAGGATCTCCACGACCGCCTCGACCTTGGCGCCGATCCAGCTCATGCGGCGGGCCATGATCAGGCCGATGTCGCCGGAGCCGATCACGACGACCCGCCGTCCCGGCACGACGCCTTCGATGTTGACGAGCCGCTGCGCCAGGCCCGCCGTGTAGACGCCCGCGGGCCGCGAGCCGGGTATGCGCACGTTGCCGCGGTTCCGCTCGCGGCAGCCCATGGCCAGCACCACCGCGCGCGCCTCGATCCGCACCACGCCCCGCTTCGCGGAGCAGCAGTCGAGCACCTTGCGCTCGCCCTCGTCGCGCAGCTCGAGCGCGGTGGCCCCGTCGAGCACCGTCACCTTCGACGCGAGCACCTTTTCGGCGAAGCGCTCGGCGAACTCGGGACCGGTCAGCTCCTCGTCGAATTCCACGAGGCCGAAGCCCGCGTGCGCGCACTGCATGAGGATGCCGCCGAGCCCTTCCTCGCGCTCGACGATGACGCAGGAACAGCCGGCCTTCTCGAGCTCGAGGGCAGCGGCCATGCCGGCCGCCCCGCCGCCTACCACGACGGCGTCGGGTTTCAGGGTGGTCACAGCTCGCCCTCCACGAGGCGGCTGGCGCCTCCGCGCTTGGTTACCTCGTCCCAGTCCTTGCCCGTCTCGCGCATGATGATCTTGACGATGCGGTAGGTGCAGAAGCCGCCCTGGCAGCGGCCCATCTGGGCACGGGTGAAGTACTTGATTCCGTCGAGGGTGTCGTGGCCCGCGCGGATGGCTGCCACGATCTCCGCCTCGGACACCCGCTCGCAACGGCAGACGATGTTGCCGTAGGCGGGATCCTCGGCCACCAGGCGGTCGATGCCGAAGGCGTCCGTCTCGCGCACGCGGGGCTTCGGTTCGAGGAAGGGATCGTAGGAAGCCTTCTCCACGAGGCGCAGGCCGCCCTTCTTGAGCAGGTCCTTGACGTACTCGCCGATGGCCGGGCTCGCGGTCAGGCCCGGCGACTGGATGCCGGCCACCTGCACCAGGTTAGGCGCCCGGGCGGACAGGTCGATGTAGAAGTCGTCGCCGGAGACAGGCCTGAGCCCCGCGAAGCTCGCGATGACGTCGGCCTCGGAGACGGCCGGCACGAGGCTGCGCGCGGAGGCGAGGATGCGCTCGAGCCGTTCGCGGGTGGTGCCGAAATCGCCCTTGTCCCCGACGTCGTCGGCGGTCGGTCCCACGAGCACCGTCCCCTCGACCGTGGGGATGACGAGCATGCCCTTGGAGTTGGCCGAGGGAACGGGAAAGACCACCTTGCGGGGCTTCGCCCTGGCGGCGCGGTCGAGCAGGTAGTATTCGCCCTTGCGCGGCTTGATGGCGAAGTCCTCGGCGCCGAACAGGGCCGAGACCTCGTCGGCGTAGAGCCCGGCGGCGTTGACCACCCAGCGCGCGTCGATGGCGCGGCCGTCCTCGGCATGGACGCGCCAGATCTCGCCGACCCGCTCCGCGCGGACGGCCTTGAAACCGGTCCGGAGGGCGACGCCGTTCTTGAGGGCCGATTCCACCACGGCGAACACGAAGCGGTACGGTTCGACGATGCCGCCGCCCGGGGCGTGCAGGCCGCCGACCACCTCCGGCCCGAGCGCCGGCTCGAGCTCCAGGATGCGTTCGCGCGAGCACATCTCGATGCCGACCGCGCCGTTCTCGAGGCCCTGCCTGTGCAGCTGCTCGATGGCCCGCATCTCCTCGTCGTGCAGGGCGGCCACCACGATGCCGCAGCGCTCGAAGGGAAAGTCCAGCTCGCGCTTCAGCCTATCGAACATCAGGTTGCCCTGGATCTCGAGGCGGGCCTTGAGCTTGGCGCCGGAGTGGTGGAAGCCCCCGTGCACGATGCCGGAATTGGCCTTCGAAGTGCCGAACGAGACGTCCGGCTCGCGGTCGACCAGAACGACGTCGAGCTCGTAAGCGGACAGGCGACGGGCGACGCACGCGCCCGAGACGCCCGCCCCGATCACCAGGACGTCGCTGATTCCGCTCATGCGGGGCGTTCCACGATGAGGGCGCTCATGTCGTCGCGCGATCCGTGCCCGGCCACGTTGGCTCCGGCCGCCTCGCCGAGGGCGCGCACCGCCTCAGACGGCTTCGCCGACGCGAGCGTGGCAAAACGCGAGGCCAGCAGGTCGATGGCGTGCCCGGGGTTGTCGCGGTCGAAGGCCTCGAGCAGGCCGTCGGAGAAGAGCC
>JAKLEE010000115.1 GCA_022703215.1 Spirochaetota bacterium
CGTCGATCGCGCCGGCCCCTTCGCCCTGGCCTTGCACGCCCTGGTGGAGCGCGCCTTGCCCGAGCTTTCGCCGCTCAAGGCCCTCACGGCGCACAGCCCCGCCATCAAGAGCCTGGCCGCAAAGCCGAGCGAACCCGGGCGTCTGCCGCTCAGGGTCGCCCTCAAGCACTCGGGACCGGACTTCGTCTGCGAGGTGAGCGGTCCCGGAACCTCCGCCGAGGTGGGACCCGTCGCGAGCGCGCTCGCCCGCCAGCTCGACGGTCGCGTGGAAAGGCTCCGCGGCGCGCTCCCCTTCGCCGCCCGCCTCAGCTTCCCGCTCATGGCGCGCCGGAAGTCGCCGCCTTCCTTCGATCTGTCCTGAGGGCGTCGCGAACGCTCCCGCGCATTTCCTGCCACGCCCGTTCCGGCCGGATACGGAAAGGCCGCCCGGAGCGCCCCGCGCCCCGTTCGCTGACGGAAGGCAGGCAAGTCCGGACGGCCCATGGCCCCTCGGCGGTTCTCAGACGCCCAAGTAGGCCTCGCGCACCTTCGGATTCGCCGCGACTTCCTTCGCGGGTCCCGAAATGGTCGTGTAGCCGACCTCGAGCACGTAGGCGAAGTCCGCGATGTCGAGAGCCTCGGCGGCGTTCTGCTCCACGAGCAGGATGGTGGTGCCGAGCTTGTTGAGCGCCTGGATCTTGTCGAAGATCTCGTCCACGAGCACGGGCGCCAGGCCCATCGACGGCTCGTCGAGCAGGAGCAGGTCGCCGCCCGTGACCATGGCGCGGCCGACCGCGAGCATCTGCTGCTCGCCGCCCGAAAGGGTGCCGCCGAGCTGGGCGACGCGTTCCGCGACGCGCGGGAAGAAGTGGAATACTTCCTCGATGCGCCGCTTCACTTCCTTCGGATTCCTGACCGTCCAGCCGGCCAGCTCGAGGTTCTCGCGCACGGTCAGGGTCGGGAAGATCTTGCGGCCCTCGGGAACATGCGAGATGCCGAGCCGCACCAGGTCGTGGCTCTGCACGCCCGCCACGTCCTTCCCCTTGAACTCGATCGATCCGCCGGCGGCCTTCTCGAGTCCCGAGATGGCGCGGAGCGTCGTGGTCTTGCCCGCGCCGTTCGAGCCGATGAGCGCGATGATCTTCCCGTCGGGCACCTCGAACGAGACGTCCTTGAGGGCCGCGATGCGCCCGTAGTTCACCTTCAGGTTCTTGACGCTGAGCATCAGTGGCCTCCCTTCTTGCCGAGGTAGGCCTCGAGCACGCGCGGATCCTTGGCGACGGCCTCGGGTTTCCCCTCGGCTATCGTCTCGCCGAAGTCGAGCACCTTGATGCGCTCGCACAGGCCCATGACGAATTTCATGTGATGCTCGATCAGGAATACGGTGACCTTGAACTCGTCCCGGACCCTGGCGATGAGGGCCATCAGGTCCTGGACCTCCTTCGGGTTCATGCCGGCCGCGGGCTCGTCGAGGAGGAGCAGCTTAGGCTCGGTGGCGAGGGCCCGCGCGATCTCGAGGCGCCTTAGCTCGCCGTAGGGCAGGTTCTTCGCCTGCTCCTTCGCGCGGTCCGCCAGATGGAGCACGTCGAGCAGGCGCAGGGCCTCGGCCTTGCGCTGGCGCTCCTCGGCCTTGAACGAAGGAAGCCGCAGGGTCGAGGCCAGCAAGGTCGAAACCGGCTTGTACTGCCTCGCGACGCGGACGTTGTCCAGGACGCTCATCGAGCCGAAGATGCGCAGGTTCTGGAAGGTTCGCGCGACTCCCTTGCGGACGATGCGGTAGGGCTTCGCGCCGGTTATGTCGCCGCCGGAGAACTCGATCTTTCCCTCGGTCGGCTTGTAGATGCCGGTGATCAGGTTGAAGGTCGTGGTCTTGCCCGAGCCGTTCGGACCGATGAGCCCGTAGATGGCGCCTTCGGGCACCTCGAAGTCGAAGTTCGACACGGCCTTGAGGCCGCCGAACCAGTGGGACATTCCCGATACCTTGAGGACGGCGCTCATTTCTCGTCCTCCTCGGGGATAACCATGAGCTTGGCCTCGCGGGTTCCCATTAGGCCCTCCGTGCGGTACAGCATGATGAGGATGAGCAGCAGGGCGTATACCACCATGTACCAGTCGCCTCCGATCGGCAGGTCAGTCACCGCCTTGAGCCAGGACAGGAAGCTCTTCAGCACCTGCGTGAGTATGGTCAGCGCGAAGGCCGCGAGCACCGAGCCCGTGAGGCTTCCGACGCCGCCCGCGTACACCATGATCAGCACCTGCACCGAATAGATGAAGCCGAACTGCGTCGGGTGGGCTATCTGCAACAGGTGGGCGTAGAGGCCGCCGCCGACGCCCGCGAAGAATGCGCCGAGCGCGAAGACCTTCACCTTGTAGCCCGTGGTGTCGATTCCGACGAGGTCGGCGGCCAGCTCGTTCTCGCGGATGGCGATCATGTTCCGGCCGTGCGCGGATTCCGCGATGTTGCGGATGACCGCGACCGTAATGAGGGCGAACGCGAGGATCACGGTGAACGTGGAGAATTTCGGGATGCCGAGCAGGCCGCGCGGCCCACCGACGGCGTCGATGTTGTTGAAGATCGTGCGGATGATCTCGCCGAAGCCGAGGGTCACGATGGCCAGGTAGTCGCCCTTGAGCCTGAGCGTCGGGAAGCCGATGGCCACGCCGACGAGCGCCGCGGCGACGCCGCCCGCGACCAGGGCCAGCACGAAGCCCGGATAGTGCGCGGCGACGTTCGGGGAAAGCTTGTATATCAGGGTGGTGATCGACCCCGACACGTAGGCGCCGACCGCGGCGAAACCCATGTGCCCGAGGCTGAACTGCCCGATGATGCCGTTGATCAGGTTGAGGCTCACCGCCAGGATGACGTACACGAGCGAAAGATTGGCGATGAACAGGTAATAGTCGTTGAAGCCGACGAGCCGGAGCAGCTGCACGACCGCCCAGAAGCCGGCGGCCACGACGAGCAGCCAGGGCGTTCTCGGAATTTTCACGGCGTCCTCCTAGATCTTGTCGGCGGACTTTTCGCCGAGGATGCCGCGCGGCCTGACGAGCAGCACGACGATGAGGATGGCGAACGCGATGCCCTCGCCGAGCAGCGAGTTGTACGCGGTCGCGAAGGTTTCGGCCACGCCCATGATGTAGGCGCCGAGCACGGCGCCGGGGATGTTGCCGATGCCGCCGAGCACCGCGGCGATGAAGGCCTTGAGGCCCGGGAGTATTCCCATGAAGGGGAAGATGCGCGGATAGGTCATGCCGGCCAGGAGGCCGGCCGCGCCGGCGAAGGAACCGCCGATCAGGAAGGTCCAGGCGATTACTTTCTCGACGTCGATGCCCATCAGCTTGGCCGCGTCCTTGTCCTGTGAGACGGCGCGCATGGCCTTGCCGAGCGCCGTGTGGCGCACCAGCACGGTCAGCCCGATCATCAGCACGGCGGCGACGCCGATGTCGATGAGCGCATGGGTCGAGATGGTCGCGTTGGGGCCGATCTGTATCGGACGGCTCGGCAGGATATCGGGAAAGGCCCGGAACGAGGGGCCGATGAAGGGTATCGCCGAGAACAGGTATTCGATCAGCATCGAGACGCCGATGGCGGTGATCAGCGAGGAGAGCTTCGGTTTGTAGCGGAGCGGCTTGTAGGCCAGCCGGTTGGTCAGCAGCGCGACGCCGCCCGAGGCGGCCATGGCCAGCACCAACGCGATTCCCGCCATCGGAAGCCCCGAGCCGCCGAGCACCGCGTTGAAGAGGAAGAACGCGCCGTAGGCCGCGTAGGCCCCGATCATGAAGAAGTCGCCGTGGGCGAAGTTGATGAGCCGCACGATGCCGTAGACCATCGTGTAACCCAGGGCGATCAATGCGTAGATCGAGCCGAGCTGCAGCCCGTTTACGACTTGTTGCAGGTTGAATATGGATCCCATGGCAGACTCCCCGCGTGGATACGGATGGCGGGGCCGTTTCCGGCCCCGCCCTTTGTTTCAGGAAAAACCGCTTACGGAGCTACCGTAGTCCGGTAGACCTGCTGGCCGCCCTTGATCTCGATGATCGCAGCGGCCTTGACCGGGTTGTGCTGCTCGTCGAACATCGTGCGTCCCGACACCGCGGCGAAGTCCGTGGCCTTGAGCGCGTCGC
The DNA here is from genome assembly GCA_022703215.1 of Spirochaetota bacterium. Lineage (GTDB taxonomy): Bacteria > Spirochaetota > Spirochaetia > Treponematales > UBA12059 > JAFGNN01. Next base: position 4,105 of record JAKLEE010000115.1, read on the forward strand.
GGATCTTCACGCCTTCGGTGGATCCGGCGCGGCTGATGGCGTCGAGCATGATGTTCATGGCGTCGTAGGCCAGGGTGGCCAGGGCGTCGGGAGCGGCGCCGAACTTGGCGGTGTACTTCTTCACGAAATCCTGGACCTCGGGACGGGTGTCGTCCTTCGAGTAATGGTTGGTGAAGAAGCCGTTCTCGACCGCCTCGCCGCCGAGCTTGACGAGGTCGGGGCTGTCCCAGCCGTCGCCGCCGACGAGCGGGCCGGTGAAGCCGAGCTCGCGAAGCTGCTTCGCGATCAGGGCGACGTCGTTGTAGTAGTCGGAGATGTAGACCACGTCGGGCTTGGCCTGGACGATCTTGGTCAGCTGGGCCTTGAAGTCCGTGGCGCCGGTGGCGTGGGCCTCGAAAGCCACGATCTCGCCGCCGAGCGCGATGAAGGTGTCGCGGAAGAATTCCGAGAGTCCCTTGGTGTAGTCGTTGCCGACGTCGAAGATTGCCGCGGCCTTGCGGGCGCCCAGGTCGTCGAAGGCGAACTTCGCGCCGACGGTACCCTGGAACGGATCGATGAAGCAGGCGCGGAACACGAACTCGCGGAGCTTGCCGTCGGCGAACGTGACGGCCGGGTTCGTCGAGGTCGGGCTGATCATCGGCACGCCGTACTGCTCCGAGATCGGAGCGCCGGCGAGCGACACCTTCGACATGACCGTGCCGACTATGGCGACGACCTTGTCCTGCTGGATCAGCTTGGTCCAGACCGCGGCGCCTTCGGCGGCGTCGCCCTTGTCGTCCTCGTAGACGAGCTTGATCTGCTGGCCGAGCACGCCGCCCTTGGCGTTCCACTCCTCGACAGCGAGCTCGCAGCCCTCCTGGGTGGACTTGCCGAACGTGGCGGCCTCGCCGGATACCGGTCCGACTCCGCCGATGATGATTTCCGCGGGACCCTTGGGCGCGCAGGAAACGAGCGCGAGCGCGACGAGCATCGCGAGCGCGACGATGGACAGGGTTCGCTTCATGGTTCCTCCTTCCAGTTACTATGAGGCGTTGCGTTCCGTCATAGAGTAGCGTTTGGAGGAAGTCAAGCGAAAACGTTGTCGCTGCAAAAAAACCGCTTGCCAATTCCGGTTTTTCGTGTCCTTTTTATCGATTTTCTCCGTGGATTGGAGATAGTGGAAATCACAGGCGCGCTTCCTCGAGGATGGCCGGGGACGGAGCTCGCCGCGGATGCCCAGGATGCGCACGACTCGCCGGAGAGCGGCTTTCGCGAGCGCAAGTGGCAATATCCTAATATTTATATGGAAGTCGTGACGGCTCCCGCCATCGCGAGCGAGGTGTCATAGGTTCCCGGCGCGGCGAGCGCAACCCGGGACTGGAGCAAGCCTGGTCGAATCGCTAGACTGTCGTCATAGCGATGGATTTCTTCGAAGATCGACAGAGGTAGCCATGGAACGCCAGTTCAAGAGAACCAAGATCGTCTGCACCATCGGGCCGGCCACCCGGACCCGGGAAGCCATCCGCGAGCTCGCGCGCGCCGGCGCCGACGTGTTCCGCATCAACTTTTCGCACAGCTCGGCGTCCGAAGCCCTCGAGACGCTCGAGATGGTCAGGCAGGTCCGCGAGGAGCTCCGCCTTCCGCTCGCGGTCATGGGCGACATCAAAGGTCCGGCCGTACGCCTGTACGGCTACGCGGAAGCGGTGGATATCGCTGCGGGCGATGTCGTCACCATCGAGAGCTGGAAAGGCGACGATCCGGAGAACTCCGCCGTCAAGGGCCCGCGCCATCTGTGGACCAACCTTCCCGAGATCGACACCCTCGTCAAGCCGGGGCAGCGCGTGCTGCTCATGGACGGCTATTTCCTCGGCGAGGTCGTCGCGATCCACGTCGGCGCGGTGGACGTCAAGATCGGCAACTCTGGCCGCCTCCGCCCGAAAGCCCACCTGACCATACCGAACGTCGACTATCCCATCCCCTTCCTCTCCTCGAAGGACGTCGCGGACATCGCGCTCGCCGCGGTGAACGAGGTCGAATACGTGGCGTTGTCCTTCGTGCGCTCGGGCACCGACATCGAGGAGGCCCGCAGGCTCATCCAGCGCTCGCGCACGAAGGCGGGCGGACGGCCCCGGACGCGCATCATCGCCAAGATCGAGAGCGCCAAGGGTCTCGCCAACATCGAGGAAATTGTCGAAGCCGCCGACGGCGTCATGGTGGCCCGCGGCGACATGGGCGTCGAGATGGCCATCGAGGCCGTTCCCATAGCGCAAAAGCGCATCATCCGGGTCTGCCGCGACTCGGGCCGGCCGGCCATCACCGCGACCCAGATGCTCGAATCGATGATCGAAAGCCCCATACCCACCCGTGCAGAGGCCAGCGACGTGGCCAACGCCTGCTTCGATTCCACGAGCGCCGTCATGCTTTCCGGCGAGACGGCCATCGGGAAGCACCCGGTCCGCACCGTGGAGACCATGAGCGCCATCATCCGCACCGCGGAGGCCGAGTTCGACTACGAAACCTTCCACGCGCTCATTCCCGAGGAAGTGCGGAGCCGCGACCTTCCCTCGATCGTCACCTACAGCGCGGTGTCGATGGCCTACCAGTGCGGCGCGGCCGCCATCCTCGTGTTCACCGAAACCGGCGGCGCCGCCCGCGGCCTCTCGCGGCTCCGACCCCGCCAGCCCATCATCGCCTTCGCGACCGACGAGCTCGTACGTCGCCAGCTGGCGCTCTCGTGGGGCGTCGTGCCGCTTTCGCACTCGGGCGCCCCGGAGCTCGACCAGGTGGTCGCGGAAGGTCTTTCAGCGGCCAAGGCTTCGGGCTACCTCAAACCCGGCGACCGCGCAGTCGTGGTGGCCGGACTGCCGCTGACCAAGCAGGGCTCCACGAACGTCATCCGCGTAGAAACGGTGAAGTAGTCCGCCGTCAGGAACACCCGTCGGGGACAGACCTCACGATAAAGGAACGGCGCGGGAAGCATCCCGCGCCGTTCGTCGTCCAGGACCCCCGCTCAGGCTGAGGGCCGGGCGGCGACCACCTTCCTCGCGGCGGCGGCCCACGCCTTGTCTGCCGCCAGCTCCTCGAGGGTGCGCGGCATGCGCCAGGTCCAGTTCGAGTCGGTCACGGTCCCCGGCACGTTGACGCGCTCGTCGCGGCAGTCGGCCGGCGTCCAGCCGGGAGCCAGGCCGAGCCAGTCCTGCAGCTGCGCCACGAAGAGGAGCGAGTTGGCGCCGGAGAGCGCCTCCATCATGCGCGCCTGGACCGCGGGCGACCACGGCTCCGCCTTCCCCTCCCGTCCCTCCAGGAACGAAAGGAAGCGAGGGCCTTCGCCTTCGCGCTCGTACCACTCACGGAGCGTCGAGGTGTCGTGCACCGACGGCGCGATCACGGAGAGGCGCGGATAGTCGGAAAGCGCCACGAAGGGCTGCCCCTCGAGATGCCAGACGCGCGTCCAGCGGGGAATC
>JAKLEE010000116.1 GCA_022703215.1 Spirochaetota bacterium
CCCCGCGCGGATAGCGCGGGGGCGTGTTTTTCTTCGACAGGACCCTCGCGGAAGGGCTATTATGACGCCCCTCGCCGTGTGGGGTTGCATGATATCATGCCGACTGTCGAGGAGGTTCGCGCCATGAACCTGGAAGCACGCATCATCGCCTACGCGCTCGCCGTCCTCATCGTCTATGCCCTCATGCGGCGCCTCGCGGAACGCGGAACCCGGAAGGCAGCCGCCGGTGCCACCTTCTCCGCGGCGGAGGCGCAACCCGCCGCCGCGGACTTCGCGACCGCTCCAGTGGCGGATCCGGACGCCGGCGGCGACGCGGAAGGCGACATCCGGACTCCCGACCCGGAGTCGGAGTTCCTCAGGCGCGTCGGCGCGGGTGAACAGGGCGTGCGGATCGCCCGCGTCTATTCGCAGGCCGATCTCGGCATCGTAGAATCCATGCTCGCCTCGGCCGGCATCCCCTGCTTCGTCGAGTTCCGCAACCTGTCGGCGGTCCGCGTCGGGACGCCGATCGCGAACCTCAACGACTCGCTCATCAACGTACTCGAAGCTGACGTGGACGACGCGCTTGCCGTGCTCGACGACTTCCTCGCCTCGAAGGTCCCGGCGCCTGACCGCCCGTCCGAACGCGTCCGCACAGCGGCCGAGGTCATCCTGGGCGGCTGGTCCGTGCCATCCCCCTCCGCCCGGACGCTCGAGCTCCTCGTCCCCCCGCGCCGCGCCTGATCGTGCGCTGCGCTTGGTGAGGAAAAACAAACCCCCGCGCGGATAGCGCGGGGGCAGGTGGAAAAGCTGACGCACCCGCCGAAGCGCGGCGTTCAACGCGCCGCTTACGGAAGGGCGGCGTGAAAAGCCCACTACCCGGCGTCGATGAGGGCACCGCACCCGTCGAAGCGCGGCGTTCAACGCGCTGTTTACAGAAGGGCGGCGTGAAAGCGCACACCCGGCGCAGCGCACCATGGAACCAGTCGGCGCGGCGGGTGGTGAAGAAAAACATACCCCCGCGCGGATAGCGCGGGGGCGTGTTTTTCTTCGACAGGACCCGCGCGGAAGGGCTATTATGACGCCCCTCGCCGCGCGGGGTTCTCTTCCCGCCGCTATTCCTTGAACAGCGCCTTGATCTCCGCGGCGTAGATCTCGTTGACCGCGTGTCGTTTCACTTCCTGCTTGGCCGACAGCTCCTTGCCCACCTCGAATGGAACCGGGAGCAGCTTGAAGCGGAAGATGCGCTCGAAGGCCTTGAAGCCGTTCTTCGCGGACACGAGCCCCTGCACCTCGCCGTCGACCAGCTCCTGCACCTCGGGCTGCTTGAGCAGGGTCTCCCAGTCGAGGATGGGCAGCTCGTTCTCCTTGGCCCAGGCCATGACGGCGTCCTGGTTCGGGACGATGAGCGCGGTCAGGAAACGCTTGTCCTGCCCGAGCACCATGGCCTGCTGGATGTAGTCGCTCTCGCAGAGCTTCTGCTCGATGGGCAGCGGCTCGATGTTCTCGCCGCCCAAGAGGACGATGGTGTCCTTGGCGCGGCCGGTGATGCGGAGGCACCCGTCGCGGGTCAGCATGCCGAGGTCGCCCGTGTCGAGCCAGAGATCCTTCGTCAGCACCTTCGCGGTCAGGTCGGGCTTGCGGTAGTAGCCCTTCATCACCTGCGGGCCGCGCACCTTGATGAGGCCCTTGTGGCCGGCGGGGAGCTGCTTGCCGGTCTCGTCGACGATGACGATCTCCGTGCCGAAGATGGCCGGGCCGACCGTGCCGGGCACGGGCCGGTCCTGCTCGCGCACGGCGAGCACGGGGGCGGTCTCGGTCAGGCCGTAGCCTTCGAGGATCAGCACGCCGAGCGCGCCGAAGAAGCGGTCCACCGAGGGGGGCAGGGCGCCGCCGCCCGAGATGCCGGCTATGAAGCGTCCCCCGAGCTTCTCGAGGATCTTGTGGAAGACGAGGGCGTGGCCGAGCGCGCGCACGGGCGAGAGCAGCAGCCAGGGCAGGACGCCGACCAGGGCGTCGAGGATGCGCGAGCGGTTTCCGAAATCCGGCAGCCGTCCCATGGTCATGTCGCGGAAGTGCGCGTGCAGGGCGCCGACGGCGACGAAGAAGCCGAAAAGCGCCTTCTTGATCCCGCCAGCCGCGTTGATGTTGCGGTAGACGCCGTCCTTGACGCTCTCCCAGATGCGCGGCACCGAGGCCATCCACTGCGGGCGCACGGCCTTGAGGTCGGCCAGCATGATGGCGCCGATGGGCTTGGAGTACGCGACGCCGGCGCCGGCGGCCATGATCATGTACTGCGCGATGCGCTCGAACGAGTGCCACACGGGCAGCACCGAGAGGAACACGTCCCCCGTCTTGATGTGGACGATGTCGAGGATCTGCTCCGCCTGGTGGAGGAAGTTGCCGTGCGTAAGCTCGACGCCCTTGGGTTCGCCCGTGGTACCGGAGGTGTAGATCAGCGTGGCGCGCTCGTCTCGCTTGCCGAGGGCGGCCTCGCGGTCGTAGAAGGTCGGGTCCTTGGCGAGGCGGGCCTTGCCGTCCGCGAGCACGTCCTGCCAGGCCTTCACCTCGAGCCCCGCCGCCTTCGCCTTGGCGAGCGCCTCGGGGCCGGCCATATCCATCAGGATGGCGATCTTCAGCGCCCTGATGCCGTCCTTGCGGGCGACCACCTTGGAAAGCTGCTTCTCGTTCTCGAGCACCGTGACGACGCACTCGCTCCAGTCCAGGATGTAGGCGATCTCCTGCTCGGTGGCGTCGCAGCCGCGCGGCACGTCGGCGCCGCCCAGGCCCAGCACCGCCAGGTCCGTGGCCAGCCACTCCTTGCGGTTGTCGGCGATCAGGCCCACGTTCGAGCCGCGGCCGACGCCGAGCGCGGCGAGGCCCGAGGCGAACGCCGCGACCGTGTCCTTGAGCTGGGCGTAGCTGATCGGGACGAACTCGCCGCCCCCGTTCTTGGAGAACTGCGCGCTGGTCTCCGGGTGGAGCGCGACGCGTTCGAGGAAGAGCTGGGTAAGGGTGTTGGCCATAGGGACCTCCATCGTATTTTTACAAGATAGCAAAGGATGTAAAACTGTGCAAGTCAGGAATTCTCGAGCTTGATCCGGTCGGCAGGCACTTCGCGGAAGTAGTCCCTCACCGCTACCCTGACCCCCGCGAGGCCGGCCGCGTTCATGACGGCGGTGCGGAAGTGATGCGCGAAGCGGACGTTGTCGCAGTAATAATGGAAGAAGCGCTTCGCCCGCGTCTCGTGGAATTCGGGCGGCAGGTACTCCTCCACCAGGTCGAGGAAGCGCAGGGCTGTCGCCTCGAGCTCGACGGACAGCTCGAACCCCGCGTCGCGCTCGAGACCGCGGAAGAGGGCGAAGACCCAGGGGCGCCGCGCCGCCTCGCGGCCGAGCATGACGCCCGCCGGGGCGTAGGCTTCCCGCGCGTGCGCCCAGTCCTCGAAGCGGCGCACGTCGCCGTTGAGCAGCACGGGGATGCCCAGGTCCTCGGAGAGCCGCTTGGCCAGCTCGCGCTTCGGCGAGCGCTTGAACTTCTGGGCCTTGGTGCGCGGATGCAGCACCAGCCAGTCGAGCCCCGCCTCCTCGAGCGCGCGAGCGAACTCGAGGAGCTTGCCGTAGTCGTCCTCGTAGCCCGCGCGCGTCTTGGCCGAGAGCGTCCGCCCCGGCGCCAGGTTATCCCGCGCCGCCTTCACGAGCCCCGCCGCTCCCGCGGGGTCCTTCATCCACGCCACCCCGCCGCCCGAGGCCACGATGTGCGGCGCCGAGCAGCCGAAATTGACGTCCACCCCGAGCGCCGGCAGGGCGTTCGACTTCGCCACCGCCTCGCCGAGCCGCGGGGCGTCCGGGCCGTAGAACTGCAGGACGGTCCGCTCGGGCGCGGGCAGGGCGTCGAGGAACCAAGCGTCGTAGGGCGCCCCCGAGATGTAGCCGGGCGCGCTCGACATCTCGGTGTAGTGGAGGTCGCAGCCCCCGAATTCCTCGACAAGGGCGCGGAGCGCGCGGTGCGAGAGCCCCACCATCGGGGCCAGCGCCAGCGCGTTCGCGGGAAGCGTGTATGCCATGCGCGCACCCTATCCGTTCGGGCGCGGAAGGGCTAGGGGGGAAGGTCGGGGACGGATGGCGCGAGCTTCGACGCCAGCTCGCGCTACCAGGTTATCCCGTGGCGCCGCGCCAGCTCCGCGAAGGTGCCGTCCGCCTTGATGCGGGCGAGTCCTTCGTTGAACAGGATCCTCAGGGTCTCAGCTTCCGGTGCGGCCCGCGAGAAAGCCAGGTAGACCTCGTTCTCCTCCAGGACCGGGCCCGTCGCCCTGACGCCGTCGGCCGCTTCCCGGAAGCGGGTCCCGAGCAGGTATTCGATGACGTCCGCCGGCCCGGCGATCAGGTCGCAGCGCCCGAGCAGCAGCATCCGGACGAGCGACTCGTGGTCCTCCACCTCGATGCGGACGAACGAGGTCGCTGCATCGAATTCCCGACCGTGCGCGGCGCCGCGGACCACGGCGACCACCCGCCCCTCCAGGCCGGCAAGCGACGGTACGGGGATGCCGGAGTCCGCGCGGGCGTACAGGCGCGTCTTCACCACGCCGAAAGCGTCGGGGTAGAGGAAGAGCTTTTCGCGCTCCGCGGTACGGAAGGCGCCGAGCAGGCCGTACTCGTCGCCCGAGGCGGCCATGGCCATGGCCCGCGCCCAGGGCGCGAACTCGATGGACACCGTCCGTCCCGAATCGGCGAAAATCGCCGCCACCAGTTCCGGCAGGAAGCCTCCCCCGGGCAGCTCCGGCCCCATGAAGGGCTGCCAAGGCTCGGTGACGATGCGTACCGTCCCCGCTTGGGCCCAGACCGTGGCCGATAGGGCGATCACGAGCAGTATCCAGACAAATCGGCGCACGGTGCTCCCCGCCGCGCCGCCACCGCGTCGCGACCCTCCTGAATGTAGCGCATCACGACCCGAGGACGCACGGAATGCGGCGAACTTCCTCCCCGAGCTCTGTCCCCGCGCGAGCGCGCGTGACCGCGTCCGCGGCCACGGCGACGAAGCCGGGGAACGGCTTCGCCGATCAACCGAGGTCCCGCATTCGCCTTAAGCCGCCATCGACCCGCGCCATTGCGGAGAGGCGGCGTGCAAGCGCAAACCCGGCGCTCGACTTTTCGTTTTCTGTGCCGCGGGGGGTGGCACGACACGGCGCGCCCCCGAGCGAAAGCTTGAGCGAGTGGGGTGTGTCGTGTCGTGCCAGGCCCACCCCTGGGCGGATACCAAAAACCCGAACGCCGCTTCGCCTGTTTCACACCGCATTCCCGCCGGCGCGCGGGCCGATCGGGGCGTCCGTTGACCAAGGCGCCGATTTCGGGTATGAATGGTGGTCACGTCCGTTCCCCGTATTACGGTCCGGCCCAGCGGGGAGCCCACATTCCGGATGCCGGACCGACATTCGCGCGCGCGGCAAGCGCGCCTCCTGGAGGATCCCTTTGAGCGTGAAAATCCGGCTCAAGAAGTTCGGCGCCAAGAAGCGCCCCTACTACCGCGTCGTCATCGTGGACTCGCGCGACCCGCGCGACGGCGCCACGATCGAGGAGATCGGCACCTACCACCCGGTCGAGGCCGCCGGCAAGCAGCTCTCCATCGACGAGGGCAAGGCTCGCGCCTGGCTCGCCAAGGGCGCCGTCCCCTCGGATACCGTCCACAAGCTCCTCAACAGCCTCAACATCCACGTGAAGTGAGCCGCTCCCGCGGTCCGGCCGGGCTCTTCGAGCGCCGACCCTCGCCGCGGGAAGCGCTTCCCTTCATGACGGAACGGCTTTAAAGGAGAACGACGTGGAACGAGACCTGGTCGAGTACATCGCCAAGAGCCTCGTCGACGACCCCTCCGGGGTAAGCGTCAACGTGGTAGAGGGCGAAAAGTCCACCATCCTCGAGCTGCGCGTCGCCGGCGACGACATCGGCAAGGTGATCGGCAAGCACGGCCGCATCGCCAAGGCCGTCAGGACCATCCTGTCCGCCGCCGCGACCAAGACGCAGAAACGGGTCGTCCTCGAGATCCTCGACTGACCCGAGCTTCGATGGACAAACTGGTCATCGGGCGCCTCGGCGCGCCCTTCGGCGTCCGCGGCCACCTGAAGCTGCGGAGCTCCTCCGGCGAGTACGGGCACATCGCCCGGCTCGCCGAGCTGGAGCTTCGCGGCCCGGACGGCCGCGCGAAGCGCCTCCGCGTCGCCGAGCTCGTCGACGCGCCCGGCGGCGCGGCAGTCCGCTTCGAGGGCCTCGACAGCCCCGAGGCGGCGCGGCCTTACGTCAATTTCGAAATTCTCGCGGACCGGGCCGACGCCGCGCCGCTCGCGGAAAACGAGTGGTACATCGGCGACCTCGTCGGCTGCGACCTCGTGCACGCGGGCATCGTGGCGGGCACGGTCGAGGCGGTGGTGGACGGGGCGGCCGATCCGCTCCTGGAAACCCGCCTCCCCGACGGCCGGACCGCCCTCGTCCCCTTCCGCAAGGAATTCGTGGGCGAGGTCGACGTCGGGGCCAAACGCATCGAGCTCGTCGCGCCCTGGATCCTCGAGTGAAGTTCACGGTCCTCTCGCTCTTCCCGGAGATCCTGCGCGGGTTCTTCGAAAGCTCCATCATGGCCAAGGCCGTCGAGCGTGGCCTGCTTTCGTACGAGCTCCGCGACATCCGGGATTTCGCGACCGACAAGCACCACAAGTGCGACGACCTCGTCTTCGGGGGCGGGGCGGGCCTGCTCATGCTTCCAGGTCCCCTGGGCGCCTGCCTCGACGCGGTCGGGGCCAAGGGCAAGCGGGTGGTCTACGTGACGCCGGGCGGAAGGCTGCTCAACCAGGCCTATGCCCGCGAGCTTTCGCGCGAGGAAGAGCTCGTGATCGTCTGCGGACGCTACGAGGGGATCGACCAGCGCGTCATCGACGAGTACGTCACCGACGAGATCTCGATCGGCGACTACGTGCTGAGCTCCGGCGAGACCGCGGCGCTCGTGCTCGTGGACTCGGTCTACCGCCTGGTGGACGGGGTCATCTCGGGCGAATCGCTGTCGGAGGAAAGCTTCGAGGGGGGACTCCTCGAGTACCCCCAGTATACACGTCCGGCGGCTTATGGTACACTCCGCGTCCCGGAGGTCTTGGTCTCCGGGCACCATGCTAACATCAGGTCGTGGCGACTCAAGGAAGCGGTGCGCAAGACGCTCGCCCTCAGGCCCGACCTCCTCGCGGACGGAGTCCTCACGGACGAGGTCCGCAGAATCCTGCTTGAGATAAGCGCCGAAGGGGGATGCGATGGACATCATAAAGAAGATTGAGGCCGAGCAGCTTCGCGAGACTTCCGATTTCAAGGTCGGCGACACCGTCAAGGTGCTGTTCAAGATCGTCGAGGGCAAGAACGAGCGTATCCAGGCCTACGAGGGCCTCGTGATCTCCATGCGCCACTCCGGCGCCTCGGAGTCGTTCACGGTGCGCAAGCTCAGCTACGGCGTCGGCGTCGAGCGCGTCTTCCCGCGCAACTCGCCCCGCATCGAGAAGGTCGAGATCGTGCGCTACGGCAAGGTCCGCCGCGCCAA
>JAKLEE010000117.1 GCA_022703215.1 Spirochaetota bacterium
CGGACTATCTCGGTGCGGCCGAACAGGGGTTTCACCGACGAAAGCCCGCCCGCGATGTCGCCGGGCGAGGCGCCGAGCCGCTCTGCAACTTCCGCGGCGGCGATGGCGTCGAGCAGGTTGTGCCGGCCTGGCAGCGGGAACAGGGCTTCCGCGCCGCGCCAGGAAAGGCGCCAGCCTTCCAGCCCGAGGTCGACGGCGGACTCAAGCCCCTTCGAGGAACGCGGCCCGAAGAAGGCGACCGTTCCCGAAACGCCTTCCGAAAGGAAGTCGCGGAAATCGTCATCCTCCCAGAGCAGGGCGATTCCGTCGGTGCCGAATTTCGAGAACGCGCGCTTTTTTTCCTCGGCAATGCGCTGCCGCGAGCCGAGAATTCCGATATGGGCGGTTCCGATGTTCGTCACCGCGACGACGCGCGGAGCCCAGACGCCCGCCAGCACGTCCATCTCGCCCGGATGGTTGATTCCCATCTCGAAGACGCCGGCCTCGTGGCTTTCGCGCAGCAGGAACATGGAGGCGGGCAGGCCGATCTCGGAGTTGAGGTTGCCCGGATTCCAGATCGTGCGCCGGAAGCGGGACAGGATCGAGGCGAGGCATTCCTTGGTGGTGGTCTTTCCGCTCGAGCCCGTGACGCCGATCCGCTCGAGACCCGCGAAGCGACCGCGCCAGGCAGCGCCGGCCTTCTGGAGCGCCGCGAGCGGATCGGGGACCAGCACGGCGGCGGCTTTCGCCGCATGGAGCGCCGGAGCCAGCCGGGGCTCCCTAGCCTTCCATTCAGCTTCGCCCGCTATGACGAGGCGCGTTCCCGAGCGGAGCGCCGCTTCGAGGTAGTCGTGGCCGTCGACGCGTTCGCCTTTGAGCGCGACGAAGACGGCGCCCTGCCCCGCGTTCCGCGAATCGGTCTCGCAGCGGCCGGCGCGCGCCGAGGCGTCGCCCGAAAGCCGTCCGCCCGCAGCGGCCGCGAGCCAGGGAGCCTCGACGGGCAGTCCGTCGCTAGCCATCGAGTTCCCCCTCGGTCGTGACAATGATCTCGACGGTCGTTTCCGCCGAGAAGGGCACGAGCGCGTCGTCCCCGGACGCGGCGTCGCCGACACGCTCGCGCGACGAAAGGGCCGCCAGGGCGGCTACCAGCTTGCGGTTCTCCTCGATCAGTTCCTTCTGGCGCTCCTCGAGGGCCAGCGCCTCCCTGCGGAGGACGTCGAAAGCCCGCGCCTGCGCCACCGCGAGGATCAGCGCGAGCGGGACGAGGATGATCGCGATGCCGACGAGAACGCGCCTCATGCCGCGCCTCCGTCCGGGGCAAGCGCGGGCTTGCGGGCGACCCTGAGCTTCGCGCTGCGCGAGGCGGGGTTCCGCGCGATCTCGGCCGCGGAAGGCTCGACGGGCTTGCGGCCGACGGATTCGAGCGTTCCCGCCCTTCCCGCCTCAGCCGGCGGAACAGTTCCGCTTCCGCCTGAGGCCGTGTCGTCGGCGGCGCGCCGGCCCTTCCTCAAGAGGTAGCGCGCGCGCCCGTCCAGGGCCTTCGCGTCGGTGCCGCCGGAAGCCGCCTCGCGGAGGAAGCGCTTGGCAAGGCCGTCCTCGAGCGAGTGGAAGGTGATGATGCCGAGCGTCCCGCCCGGCGCGAGGATTTCCGCGGCCAGGGCGAAGGCGCGGCCCGCGCGGCCGAGCTCGTCGTTGACGGCGACGCGCAAGGCCTGGAAAGTCCTCGTGGCCGGATGGGTCCGGCCATGGCGCGCGGCGGGCGGCACCGCGGCGCGCACGAGCTCGGCAAGGCGCGCGCTCGTATCGATCGGCTTTTCGCCGCGGGCCTTGACCAGGGCGGCGGCGACGCGGCGGGCGTAGGGCTCCTCGCCGTACTCGGCGAGGAGCCCGGCCAGCTCGTCTTCCGTGCATTCCGCGAGCAGGACGGAGGCGGACCTCCCAGTCGACGGGTCCAGCCGCATGTCGAGGACTTCGTCCTCCATGAAGCTGAATCCCCGCCTCGCGTCCCGGAAGTGGAACATGGAAACACCGAGGTCGAAGAAGGCGAGGTCCGGCCGGACCCCTTCTTCCTTGAGGAGGGCGAGCGCGTCGTCGGAGAAGGCGCGGATGTAGCGCACCCTGGACCCGAAGCGGGCGAGCCGTGCGCGGGCCCGCTCCTGTATGGAAGCGTCGGCGTCGACGCCGATGTAGCGCAGGGAAGGGAAGCGCTCGAGGAAGGCCTCGGCATGCCCGCCTTCGCCCAGGTTCAGGTCGACCATGAGGGCGTCGGGCCGGGGCGGTGCGAGCAGCTCGAGACATTCCTCGAGGAGGACGGGAACGTGGGTCGCTTCCATGCCCGCCTCCTACAGGGTGAGCTCGCCGAGTTCTTCGGCGGCCTCGAGGAACTCCGACTCGTGCTCCGCCAGGTACTGGCGGTACGCCTCGGCGTCCCAGATTTCGACGTATTTGCTGATCCCCAGGATCACGCAGTCCTTGCTCAGCCCCGCGTACTCGCGGAGCGATTGCGGAATGGCTATGCGCCCCGCCTTGTCGAGCTCCACTTCCTGCGAGGGGGCCAGGATGCGGCGCTGGATCAGGCGGGCGCGGGCGTGGAAGAGGCTGGTCTCGGACATGAGCTTCTCGGACAGGTTCTTCCATTCGGCCGGCGGGAAGAGCCACAGGCACTTGTCGACGCCCTGGGTGAGCGTGAAGGTGCCGACCTCCAGCTCCCCGCGCAGTTTCGCGGGGACCGAAAGCCGGCCCTTCTCGTCGAGCGTGTTCCTGAACTCACCCGTCAACGGTTCCATTCCACCTGTTCCTATAATTTCCCACTTTCTCCCACGAACGACTCATATACTACCCCCGCGCCCCACTTTGTCAACGAAACCGGAGAAGCAAAAGGGGGACAGAATTCGAAATTTTCCGGGAACCGCTACAAGCGCGTATAGGTGTCGACGGGGCGACGGGGCGCGGCTAGACTGCGGACATGACGATTGAGACGAATTGGATCGTTTTTCCCGAAGGCGAGACCCAGGAGATTCCGGGTCCCCTGCGGATGGGGCAGCTTGTCGACCTCAACGGCCGGCCGCTTCCCCTGCCCCTTCCCACCGCGCGCATGATCGCGTACCGGGTGGTCGGCATCCGCAGGAAGGATGAACGGGGTTCGCTCGACAGCTTCCACAAAGTGGAGCTGGTCCCCGCCTTCGAGCTGGCGGAATACTGCTAGGGCTACTTCGGGAAGAGGTACAGGTCGGGAATCTTGTGGACGCGCTGCATGCTCAGGGCTTCCACGGCGCTCGAGTCGGACACGAGTTCCAGCTCGAAGTGGTGCGCGAGCGGCTCGAAGCCTTCGATGGAAGCTTCCAGCGAGAACCGGAAGGTCTTCCTGATGCCGGGGCCTTCGGCCGTGCGCGGCGCCGGGTAAAAGATGAAGGTTCCCGAGGTGCCCCCGACGATACGGCAGGGGTTCTGCCAGTTCGGATCGACCATGGGTTCGATCCCGGTTTCGCCCGCCAGGGCGACCAGCACCTCGGCCATCGGCTCGAAATTGGAGCCGTTGAACAGGCGCCCTATTATGGCGGGGAAATTCCATGCCGGCCCGGCGACCGGCTCGGGGGCTCCGGAGCCCGCGGCGTGCTCGAAGTGGGGGCGCTTCGAGGCGTTGATGCGCTCCCAACCTTCGCGCACCAGGGTCATGACGTCGGCCTGCTTCTGGAGCTTGTCGACATAGACTGCGTCGCGGTGCGCCACACCCCGCGAGGAGATCACGTACTCGGGCCTCGTCCGGTTCAGCGCGTAGCAGGCGACGTCGAGGCGGCACTGGTAGCAGGTGCAGAAGCCGAGGGCGCGTTTCTGCTCCTCGGCGTCGAAGAGTTCGTCGACCGCCTGGCGGACCACGTCTTCCATCAGGTTGCGGATTTCCATGCGCTCTCCCCGGCACGCCCGCCCGACTCAGGAACGGAAAGGGCCGCCTCCACGATCTTCTCCCGTGCAAGTCTATGCATTTTCGCGAGCTTCGCAACGATGGGAGCCAGTTCCAGGCGACGGTTGTCGGCCTTGAACGGGCAGCCCGGGCTCCCGACGGGAAGGCCGAGTCGGGCGGCGGCCGTACGGATGGCCGCTTCGCGCACCAGCATGAGCGGCCGGACCACCTCGACGCTGCCGTCGAGCCAGGAGCGGCGCGGGCTCATGGTCTCGAGGACCCCGCGCTCGGCGAGGTTGGAGAGGGCGGTCTGGGCGAAATCGTCCAGGTGATGGCCGAAGGCGACCACGGGGAAGCCCCGGCGCAGCGCTTCGCCGAAGACCAGCCGCCTCCGCTGGCGGGAACAGCGGTAGCACGAGAAGCCTTCGCTTCCGCGCTCGCCGTAGATCGAGCCGCGCACGGTCGAGAACGGCACATCGATGAGCCGGAAGAAATCCCCGAGGGTTTCGACGTAGCCGTCCGGAAAGGGGAACTCGTCCCAGAGCGCCGAGGCGGCGCCGAGCCGGTAGCGATCCTTGACGCGCCGCCTCCGCAGCTCGAGCAGCAGGGCAAGGACGAGCGAATCCTTGCCGCCTGAAACGCCGACCAGGATGGAATCGCCGTCCCGCACCAGGCCGAAGCGCCCGACCGCCGCCCCGAGACCTCCGAGGAGCCTGAGGAGCCATGGTTCGAGCTTGCCGTCGAGGGCTGCGCGGAGGGCCGCGTTCGGCTCGAAGGCGCTCACGGGAGCGCGTCGAGCGCGGCCCGCGCCGCGGCCTCGTCGGCCTCCGTCCCGTCGCGCACGAGGACGCGGACGCGCCTGAGCGAGCGTGAGAAGGACTTCGAGGCGTCCGGTCCGAAGACGCTGCCGGCCTCGCGGCTGTCGCCGACCACGGGCAGCTCGGTCTCGAAGGAGACGGGCTCGGGCACGTCGACGACGACGTCCTCGGGGCGCGCCCGCCGCGTCGCGCGGGAAAGCCGCCGCGCGAGCTCCTCCTCGAACGCGGCGCGCTTGGCCAGGTCGAGCAGGATCGGGGCGGCGGGCGAAAGGTCGTCGAAGGGTTCGTCGAAGACGGCGCGGTAGGGCCGGCCCTCCACCACGCGCTCGACGAGCGCGGCCTCCGCTCCGCCGAGGGCGACCGCGAGCCGGACGAAGCCGGCATCGTCGAGGCCGTAGAGGCTCCCGGCCGCGAGGCGCCCCGACGCCAGGGCTCCGGCCACGGCCTTCTTGACCATGGCGGTCGCCGAACGGACCGTGCGGTGCCAGTACACGGCACGATACATGAGGTATTTCGAGAAGAGCACGGCTTCGACCGACATGACGCCCCGCGCGTCGACCGCGAGCCGGTCGCCGGGGGCCAGGGCCAGGCGCGAGAGGGCGAAGTCGACATCCTGGAGGCCGTAGGGAACGCCGCAGAAATAGGCGTCGCGGTTCAGGTAGTCGAGCTTGTCCGGGTCGAGCACCCCCGAAAGGAGGCCCCGGTAGAAACGGGTCTCGCGGTCCGCGCCGGGCAGCTCCGCGTCGACTATAGCCGCGGCCCGCTCCGGGTCGGCGCCTGCGGCCCCGACCGCGTCCCGCAGCGCTCCTTCGCGGAGGGCCCGGCCGGTCAGGACCTCGTGGTCGACGAGCGGCAGCTCCTTGAGCGAGTGCGCCCATGGGAAGTGTCCCACGTCGTGGCAGAGGGCCGCCGCCAGGAAGGACCGGACGCCTTCCTCGGTGATGAAGTCGAGCGCGACCCTGCCGGCCAGGCTCGAGAGCAGGCGGCGCGCCGTCTCGAGGACGCCGAGGGAATGGTTGTAGCGCGTATGCGTCGCGCCCGGATAGGCGAGCCAGGCCGGTCCGAGCTGGCGGATGCCGATCAGCTTGACGAAATCCGGGGTCTCGATGATGGCGCGGAAGCCCCGCGGCAGGTAGATGTGGCGCCAGATCGGGTCCCGCACGGGATCCGAGAGGTCGATGGCGAGCGCCTCGGGAAGTTCGGGCACGGGCGACTCCTTTCTTCAGGCGGGCGGATTTGCGGCGCGCCCGGTCCGCGTCGTTCCCGGCCGCGTCCCCCATTTGACCCGGACGCGCGGACGCGCTACTACTATATCCGTGAGCGTCCCGAATCTCAAAGCGCCTTCAGGCAACGCGCGCGGTCATTCCGCCGCGCTTTTTTTACGAACGGCCTCCGCGTGCGTCGCGGCCGCCCTGTCCCTCGCCCTTCTCTCCTGCCAGGCCCGTCCGGGCGCGGAAGCCGGTTCCACGCCGCCGACCGCTCCGTCAGTTGCCGGGCCGGCCTCCGGCGTCCCCGAGGGCGCGCCGCCCGCCCCCCAGGCCCTGCCCGAGCGGGCGGCGCCGGACGTCGCCGCCGCCAGGGCGCCGGCCCCGAAACCGGCGCCTCCGCCCGCTCCCTTTTCCGAGCGGCTGCTGGCCGAGCGCCCCTTCGGCGCCCGCCTGCCCAAGGATTTCGCCATCGGCGGCCTGGCTTCCGCCGCCGACCCGCGCGGAGCCCTTCCGGCGGCCCGGACCTTCCTCGGAACGATCGCGTCGAGGCGCGCCGAGGGCTTTCCCGTCGATCCGGCCTGGGAGCGGACCTTCGCGCTGCTCCACGCCCAGGACATCCAGGCCCTTCCCGACGGCCTCGGATTCCGCGTCGCCGAGGCGGTCGAAGGCGGGGACGGCTCAATGACCCATGCCTTCGCGCTGATCGGCCCCGCCGGGCGCAGCGAGGGCAGCGCCCGCTTCTACAAGGAAGGCGAGACCTGGCGGCTCGCGGGGCTCGAGGTGGACCTTTCCCCGGGGGCGTTCGCCCGGGCGGCGGCCGGGGAGCCCTTCGACCCCGAGCGATATGACTGGCCGGACTGAGCTTCCGGCGTTAGGATAGGTAAATGGCGTTCGCGGTCAAACTGGTCGAGCGGGACATCCTTCTCGAATCGGCGATGTCGGAAAAAGCTCCCATCTCCATCAACGCCGCGGACGGCGAATTCGAGGCGCGGCTTTCCGCCTATGACGAGCGCAGCGTGTCCTTCGTCGTCGACCTCGCCCGCCGCCCCCTCATGAAGGGCGAGGAGTGCGCGGTCCGCTTCGTGGCGCGGGGCCAGACCGTGGCCTTCCGCTCGACGGTAGCCGCGTCCAAGCCGGGGGCTTTCACGCTCGCGGTTCCGGAAGAAGTCTGGAAGAACCTGAGCCGCCGCTTCGCCCGCGCCTCCGCCCCGCCCGGGCTCAAGGCGGCCTTGAGTTTCGGCGGCGAACGCTACGCCCTCGACTTCCCCACCACCCTCGCCTTCGACCCCGTGGCCGATCCCGTGCTCTCGAAGGACTTCGACCCGGCCGACCTGCGCGGGCTCGTCAAGGACTTCGAGCGCCGCGCGTCCGAGATCGCTAGCGAGCGCGCCATCGTCATGTACAAGGACCGCGAGCCCGCCACGATCGAAGAGCGGGTCGCGATCCGGACCGGCCGCGCCTTCTTCCTCCCGACGCCGTATTCCGGGGTACCCGAGATCGATCCCTTCCCCCGGCCGCGCATTCTCGTGCGCGACGATTTCCGCGAGTTCTTCGCGGCGGAGGGCGCCGAGCCCGATTTCGTCGAGGAGGAGCTGACCCGCTTCGAGCGGCAGAAGCGCAACACCGGA
>JAKLEE010000118.1 GCA_022703215.1 Spirochaetota bacterium
TGGGGCCGCTCATGAACCTCGGAGCCTGGCTCGGCTATGGCGGCGCCCTCTCGTGGCGGCCTATCCTGCTTTCGCTGCCCGTCTCGCTCCTCGTCCCGGCCATGATGTTCTCCAACGAGATCCGCGACGTGGAGCGCGACGCGGCCCTGGGTATCCGCACCCTGACGGTCCGGATCGGCCGCCGCGCCGGACTCGGGATCTACGATCTCCTGTTGGTGAGCTCGTTCGTCCTCGCGCTCGTCTTGCCGCTCGCGGGCTTGGTTCCACTAGCCGCGCTCGCGGCGCTCGTTGCCATGCCCCTCGCGCTGCGCGCCCGAATTCGTGTCGCCGCGGCCCGGCGCGACGCCATCCCCGCCACCAATATCCTCCACCTTGTCTTCGGAGCGCTTTGGATCGCGGGCATCGCGCTCGGGTAGTCGCCGCGGGGACAGAGCCCCGGGGCTCGCTCCCATGCTTCGGTCTCGCACCAGAAGCCCGGCGCCTTGAATTTGCCACGCGCTCCGGCGCGCTCCATACTTCACCCCGGAGGCCGTAAATGTTCATCAAGAAACTCGCCCGACTCATCGTGGCGCTCAATTCCAACGTAAGCCGCGGCCAGCTCGCCGCCGGCATGGCCACGGGCGTATTGCTCGCCCTGGTGCCGTCCGGAAACCTGCTGTGGATCGCGCTCTTCTTCATTTCATTCATGACCAAGGCCAACTACGGCATGACCATGCTCGTGATGGGCGTCGGCAAACTCCTCGTTCCACTCCTCGCGCGCCCGATCGACGGGCTGGGCGCTTGGCTGCTCCGCATGACCTCGCTCAGGGGCCTCTTCGAGCGACTGTACGACCTGCCCGTCCTGCCGCTGACGCGCTTCAACAACACCCTGGTCATGGGAGGGCTCGCGATCGGTGCCCTCCTCTGGTTGCCGCTATTCTTCGCCATGCGCG
The DNA here is from genome assembly GCA_022703215.1 of Spirochaetota bacterium. Classification (GTDB taxonomy): domain Bacteria; phylum Spirochaetota; class Spirochaetia; order Treponematales; family UBA12059; genus JAFGNN01. Next base: position 933 of record JAKLEE010000118.1, read on the forward strand.
CCCTCATCCACGCCTACCGCGAAAACCTTGCGCCCAAGATCGCCGGCAGCAAGCTCGTCAAAGCCTTCTTCAAAATCCCGCTGGCGCAAAAGCTCGCCGACGCGGTATCCACGGCCTCGCGCCTCGCGCGCGCGTTCGAGTAGGAGAGGCCGTCATGCCCAAACCCGCCGGAATCCCCAAGGTTTCGAAAGCCCCCAAGCTCGGCAAGCCCTTCCGCAAGCCGCTGTCCGAAGCCGATTTCCAGAAAAAGATCCTCAAGGCCATCGAGCAGCCACAGGACCGCGAATTCCTCTCCGCCAGCTTCGAGGCGAAGGAAGGCGTGATGGTCCCGAAGGCCGGGCTCGACGCCAAGGCGGCCGCCCGGATCGGCAAGCTCGGAAAAACCATCCTCGCCAACCGAGGACTCCTCAAGGCCGGCCCGCTGCTTGCCTCCACCCTCGTCGCGGGCGGCGTCGCCGTGTACGGCGTCTTCTTCCTCAATTCCTCCCTCGAGCGCCTGATAGAGCTCGCCCTGGAATCGGTATTCGAGGCGCGCGCGGACGTGATCGGCCTGCGCTTCGATCCCGTCGAAATGGATTTCTCGATGTCGGGCCTCACCATCGCAGACCGCGACGCACCCATGACGAACTTGGTGGAGACCGGTCGCATCGCCCTCAACCTCAACCCCGAGGCGCTCCTGCTCGGTCGCGTGCACATCGAGGAAGCGAGCGTCTCGACGATCGCGCTCGGCACGCCGCGCTCGTTCCCGGGTTCGTTGCCCGGGAAAGCTCCCAAGCCGGCTGAAGCGAAGCCGGAAGGTCCTTCCGGTCCGCCCCTCGTCGACCTCGCCGCCTTCGACGCGAATGCTCTGCTCGAGCGCGAACTCGACAAGCTGTCGGCGCCCGACGCCTGGACCGACGCCGGAACGGCTTACGACGACGCCAAGTCCGAGTGGACGGCGCGCATCGATGCTTCCAGGCTCGCGGTTTCGCGGATGAAGGAAAGCAGCCGGGCGGCTCTGGCCATCGAGCCGGCCAAAATCGCGACCGCGGCGGATGCCGCCGCCGCCATCGCCAAGGTCAAGGAAGCCATCGACGCGACCAAGGCCGCGAGCACCGAGGCGCTCGCCGTGGCTGGCGGCGTCGCCGCCGACATCGAGACGGCGCGGTCCCTGGAACGCGCCGCACGCGAAGCCCTCTCCTCGGATCTGGCCTACCTGCTCTCGTTGGTGGATTTCAGAAGCGGCGCCGCCATGGGGATGCTTGAGCCGGTACTTCGCGAGGTCCTCTCATCCAAGGCGGAGACAGCCCTCTACTACGGCCGCCGGGCTCTCGAGGCGGCGCTCAAGATCCGCGAAATCGCCCTGAAGAGTCGCCCCGATTCCTCCGGAGACAGTGCCGTCCTCGACGATGAGGTCTCGAAAGGCCGGGACATCCATTTCAAGTCGCTGTGGCCGGTTTTCAGGCTCGATCGCCTCGCCGCCTCTTTCCGCTCGGGCGACGCCGAGTGGTCGGCAATCCTGGAATTCGTCAGCACCGATCCTGACCTGGTTCCCGGGGCGACGGCTCTTTCCCTCGGCTGGAAGCGGACACCCTCCGCGATCGAGGCCAAGGCGGTGGCCGATCTCCGGACTTCTTCGTCCGACGCCTTCGCCGTTCGTTTCAGCGTGGGCTCCGTCCCCTTCAAGCTCACGGACCAGCTGTCTTCGCTAGGACTCGACGGACTGGCCGGGCTCGCAGACATTTCCGGTTCCGTGGCCGGCCCGAAGGCGGGCGGCTTCCTGGCGACGGTCGACGCCCGCGCGTCCGGCCTCGAGGTGCTCGGCTCGAGCGGAACGATCGGCACGATCGTGTCGGATGCGCTCGGCCGTGCCGAGGTCCTGGATGCCGATCTCGAGTGGAGCGCTGTCCCCGGCGGAAAGGATTCCTTCAGAGCCGCCACCAACGTCGACGAGCTCATCGCCTCCGCGCTCGCCGACCTGGCCGCCAAGTACGCGACCAAGGCCCGCAACGACATCGAACAGGCAGTCTCCGCCTGGGCCGCGGATTCGCTCGCCCCGCTGCTCGGTTCCAAATCCGCTGTCGATGGACTGCTCGGCGCGGCACGCGGCGACGAGAAGGCCGTCGGGGAGATCAAAACCGGCCTCGACCGCAAGCTCGCCGATCTGGAAGCCCGGGCCAAGACCCTCGCGGCCGGCCTCCTCCCTGGACTCCCGACCCTTCCGTCACTTCCTTCAATCAAACCCTGATTCCCCGGCGCATGGATCGAAAAAAACGCCGCCCTTTACGGGGCGGCGTTCTCGTTTCCTTTGGGTTCGGCCGCGGATCAGCGCCGGAGACCTTTCCAGAGGACGCGAACCTGCTTGTACAGGCCCTCGCCCTCGCTCTTGGTCTCGATATCGACTATGTCGTTGAGCGTCGTGTGGACGATGCGGCGCTCGAACGGATTCATCGGCTCGAGCAGGACCGAGTTCCGCGTCCTGCGGACCGTCTCGGCGGTTTCGTAGGCCATCCGCACCAGGCTCTCCTCGCGGCGGATCCGGTAATTCTCCGAGTCGACGATGATCCTCGTGTCCTCGCGCCCGAGCTTGCCCGCATACACATTCGCGAGCAACTGGATCGCGTCGAGGTTCTTGCCCTTTTTGCCGATCAGGATCGACGCGTGCTCGCTGTCGATCTTGAGGCCGAGCTTCAGCGGCTCGCGGAAAAGCACGGACACCGAGCAGTCGTAGCCCATCTTCTCCACGACGGTCTTCGTGAAGTCCACGACCTGGGCTTCGAACTCGTCCGCGGGGACGGGTTCGGCCACAGCGCGCGGGACGCGGACGACGTCATCCTCGGACCTGGCCGCGCGGGGGCGCTCGGAGCGCCGGCCTTCGGCGTGGGCGTCGCGGGTGTGGACGCGGATCACGACCCGGCCCTTCTTGAAGATCCCGCCGGACTGGGACTCGACGATCTCGACGTCGAACTCGTCCCGGGCGAGGCCGAGCTCGGCGGCAGCCAGGTCGATGGCTTCCCGCTCGGTCTTCCCTTCGAATTCGTGCACCATATATCTGTCTCCTGACGGATGGGAGGATGCTTATTTCTTGCGCGTTCCCTTGTTCGGCACGATCAGCTTCGGCGCCGGGGGAGCCGCCGCGGCGGCCTCCGCGCGCTTGGCGTGGATGATCCGGTTGATCGCGATCTGCTGGAAAATGGTCAGCACGTTCGACACGATCCAGTACACGAGCAGGCCGGAGGGCACGTCGTAAAGGATGAAGAAGAACATGATCGGCATGCCGTACATCATCATCTTCATCTGGCCCGCGCTCTGGGCGCCGCTCGTCGGCTGCTGCGTGAACTTGCCGTAGAGCAGCTGGCTGGCCAGATAGATGATGGGCAAGGCGCGGATCGCGCCGAACTTGAAGATGAGGAGCGAGACCGGCGGGAACTCGACGATGGCCTCCGGCTGCGAGAGGTCCGAGATCCAGCCGGGGATGAACGACGCGCCGCGCAGGTCGAAGTGGTTGTTGAACAGCGCGTACATGGCGATGAACAAGGGAATCTGGATCAGCATCGGCAGGCAGCCGGACAGGGGATTGTAGCCTTCCTTCTGGTAGAGGGCAGCCATCTCCTGATTCAACTTCTGCGGGTTGCTCTTGTACTTTTCCTGCAGTTCCTTGATCCGAGGCTGGAACTCGGCCATCCGGGCGGTGGCCATCGATCCCTTCTTGGTAAGGGGGAACATGATGAGCTTGACCAGCACGGTCAGCAGGATGATCGCGACGCCGTAATTCTTCACGAGGCCGTAGAAGAAGTTCAGGCCGATCTTGAGGAGGGCTTCGAGCCAGCCGAGGACGTTCCCGCCCTCGAGGACTTCCTCGAGGTTGTCATCCGAACGTTTGAAGGAATTCCTGTCGGCTCCGTCGTAACGGGCTAGCTCCCTGGAGCTCTTCGGACCGGCGTAGAACAGGAAGGTGTCCGTCTGCCGCGAGGACTTGATGGCGGGCCTGGTGAAAGCGAACGCGGTGACGCCGGGCTTGCCGTCGACCACCGTGGACTCGTAGGTGGTCTCCCAGTTGCCGGCATCGGGAATGGCGATGAGGGTGAAGTACTTGCCGGAGATGGCCGACCATGCGACCCGTTCGCTCTTGGTCTCGAGGCCACCCTTGGGTCGGATCAGCTTGCGCTTCCCTTCCTGGAACACCACGAACTTGCGGAAGTCCGCGGTCTTCGACAGGTGTTCGTAGCGTGGTCCGATCTGCGGACCGAAGGAAAGCGTGTAGCCCTTGCCCTCGAGGTCGAGGGGCAGGTAGTCCCCCGTTTCCGTAGCCAGCGAGATCTCGAGCCGGAACATGTACTCGCCCGGGGCGAACTGGTAGCGTTTCGAGAGCGTGAAGGGCTTCAGGGCGCCGTCAGCCCCGCGGCCGAAATAGGTGCGAGAGAAGACGATGCTGTTGGAATCCGGGCGCGAGACGTTCATGAGCTCGCGCGAAGGGAGCGCATCGGGGCCGCCGAAGGCGATCGAGAAGCCTTCCACGTCGGCATCCGGGTCGAGCACGAGGTCCATGACGCCGTCGCGGTCCGCGTGCTGGAGCAGCTTGAGCGAGACGAGCTCGCCGCCGCGGTTCGTAAAGGTCGCCTCGAAGACATCGGTCTTGAGTACGGTCCGGCTCTCGACGCTGGGCGCTTCGACAGCGGGAAGTGCGGCGCCGTCTGCCGCGGCGGAAACCGCGGGTGCGGCGGGGGCCGGGGCGGCGACCAGCTCGGCCGCCTTGGGCGGCTCCGCCACGGGCGCGGGTTCGGCGACGGCTGTCGGCTCGACGATCTTCGGCGCCTTGAGGGTCTGAAGGAAGGCGTAACCGCTCATGACGAGCACGGAGAGCGCGACGGCGAGCAGCGTGCGCCAGTCCATGCCCTTTTCGTTCTGGTTGAATATGCTCATGGTACCGGGTCGAAGCCTCCAGGATGGAACGGGTGGCAGCGCAGGATACGCCGGACGCTCAGGCCGAGACCTTTGAATGGTCCATGGCGTTCGAGCGCCTCGAGGGCGTATGCCGAGCAGGTCGGATGGTAGCGGCAGGACGGCGGGAATAGGGGGGAAATCGCGAATCGGTAGGCGCGGACCAAGCCCTTCAGCAGGGCGTTCAGTAGCGCCTTCATGTTCTCCGCTCCGGTGAGACGCCGGCCATGGATAGGAGGCGCTTCACCTGTTCCTCGCGCTCGGCGAAAGCGTCGAAGCCCGGATAGATCACGAAGACGAGATCTCGTCCCGCGGGATCGCCCCGGGAAAGGCGGTAAGCCTCCCTGACGAGCCGGCGGGCCCGGTTGCGCCGTACGGAGTTTCCGAACTGCCTGACGGGAACGAAGACGACCCGGTTCTCCTCCGTCCCGTTGGGGACGACGTGGAGGCGCAAGCCCCGCACGGAGAACCGGGTTCCCTTCTTGAAGACCACGTCGATGTCGGCACGTTTCCGTATGCGCTCGGACTTCGGGAACGCGAAGGCCCGGGCGGTCCGTCCGCCGTCGGCCACGGAACTAGTACTTCTTCTGCTCGTCGCTGGCGCTCAGCTTGATCCGGCCCTTGGCGCGGCGGCGCTTGAGGACGAGGCGACCGCCACGGGTCTTCATGCGGGCGCGGAACCCGAACTTGCGGACGCGGCGGGTCCTGCTCGGCTGGTAGGTACGCTTCATGCGAGTGCTCCTTGGGAATCAAGGCGATCCGGATCGTTCTGCCGCGGACGGCTTCGACCTGCGGACGCCGAAATTTCGACGGAAAATCGGGGGAGTCTAGCGCGAACTCGCGGCGCGAGTCAATCGGAGCGGCCGCCCCCGCCGAGGGCCATCCTCAGGCGCTCGAGCGCCTCTCCGAGTTCCCCCGAGACCTTCGGCCCCAAAGCCTCCTCCCCTGAGCGCGCGCCTGCCGGGTCGCCTTCCGTTTCCGACCAGGCGGCGGCGTTGAGCTCGGAGGCCGAGAGCGGTTCCCTGGATGGGGGGACGGAATTCCCGTCCCGGGCATTCCGGAACGAGATCCCCCGCAGCTCGAGCTTGGGATACCGCCGTTTCAGCTCCGCCAGGATCTTGCCTTGCGAGAACTGCAGCGTCTGTATCCAGCCGGGATGATCCGCCTCGACGACCACGATGCCCTTGTCGACATCGGCGATGCGCGTGTGGGCAGCGGCGCGTTCACCTGCCACCTCGGCCCAGGCGGAGAAGAAGCCGAGCCAGCCTTCACCCGCTTTTGCGGCCTTGGGGCTGACCAAGGCGCTCACCAGGTCGCTAGCCTTCTTTACGCGCGAATCGTCCATCGTCAGTCCAGTATACCAGCGTCGAGTTGGTCCGGTAAGCTTCCCAGGGTTCTCCCGGAAGGAAGGTGAAAAACGCCTGGGGCGTGGCGGGCAGGGCTTCCATGAAACGCCGGCGCTTCTCCGGATCCAGTTCCAACAGCACATCGTCGAGCAGCAGTATCGGAGGGCGGCCGGTCTCCTCGGCCGCGAAGACGGCCTGCGCCACCCTGAGCGTCAGGGCGAGCAGTCGCAGTTGCCCCGTGGAGGCCAAAGCGGAGAAATCTCCGGCCCCCTCCTGCGAGAATCGGAAACGGTCGCGATGCGGCCCGGATAGGGTGGTAGCCATCGTCAGTT
>JAKLEE010000119.1 GCA_022703215.1 Spirochaetota bacterium
GAACGACGGGCGGCTCTGCGTGAAGGGACGCTTCGGCCTCGATTTCGTGGCCCACCCCGAAAGGCTCACCGTGCCGCTCGTCAAGGAAAACGGCGTCTTCCGCGAGGCGGGCTGGGACGAGGCCCTGGCCCTGGCGGCGGAGGGCTTCCTCCGGATCAAGCGGGAGCACGGACCCCAGGCCCTGGCCGGCTATTCGTCCGCGAAATGCACCAACGAGGAGAACTACCTCTTCCACAAGCTCGTCAGGGTCGCCTTCGGGACCAACAACGTCGACTACTGCACCCGCCTCTGCCACGCGTCCACGGTGACCGCGATGCTCAAGGCCTACGGCGACGGCGCCGGCTCCAATTCCATCGAAGATTTCGGGACGACCGACTGCCTCTTCGTCGTCGGGAACAACACGGTAGAGACCCATCCCGTCACCGCCACCTACATGAAGGCCGGCAAGGCGAGGGGGGCGAGCCTCATCGTCATGGATCCGAAATGGACGCCCCTGGCCGCCTACGCGGACGTCTGGCTCCGTCCCCGGCTCGGGACCGACGTAGCGGTGCTCAACGGCATGGCCCGCATCGTCATCCGGGAAGGCCTGGTCGACCGGCGCTTCGTCGAGGCGCGGGTATCCGGAGGCCTGTCAGCGCTCGCCGAGCTGGAAGCCGCGGTCGAGCCCTACGACGGGCGGAAGGTGTTCGAAATTTCCGGCGTCCCGGAGGAAGCGCTCCGCAAGGCCACCCTGCTCTACGCGGGAGCGCCGACCGCCATCATCGCCACGGGCATGGGGATGAGCCAGCAGACCGTCGGCACGCACAACGTCTTCGCCCTGATCAACCTTGCGCTCATAACCGGCCAGATCGGCAAGCCCGGGGCCGGCATCGATCCGCCCCGGGGCCAGAACAACGTGCAGGGCGCCACGGATTCGGGCGCCTCGCCCATCTACCTGCCCGGCTACCAGCCCCTCGCCGACGAGGCGAACCGCCGGCGCATGGCGGAGCTCTGGGGCCTGCCCTTCGGAGAGTTACCCGCGGAGAAGGGCCTGACCACGGTGGAGATCATGAAGGCCGCAGGCGAGGGCGTCGTAAAGGGCATGCTGATCATGGGCGAGAACCCCATGCATACTGACCCCGACCTGGGCCACGTCGAGGCGGCCATCGATCGCCTCGAGTTCCTCGTCGTCCAGGACATCTTCCTCACCGCCACCGCCCGCAAGGCCGACATCGTCCTTCCCTCCGCCTGCTTCGCGGAGAAGGACGGCACCTTCGTCAATTCCGACCGCCGGGTCCTCCGCGTCCGGAAGGCGGTCGAGCCCCCGGGCGAAGCGCGCGAGGACCTCCGGATACTGCTCGAGCTGGCCGGGCGCATGGGACGGCCCATCGGCGCGTACCCCGACGCCTCGGCCGTCTGGGACGAGCTCTCGGCCGCCGCGCCGATCTTCGGCGGCATCGACTACGCGCGGCTCGAGGGCGGCGGCGTGCAATGGCCCTGCCCGACCAGGGACCACCCGGGCACGCCGACCCTTTTCCTCGAACGGTTCAACACCCCGGACGGGCTCGCGCGACTCAACCCCGTCGAGTACGCTGCCCAGTCCGAGCGGCCCGACGCGGAGTATCCCTTCGTGCTCAGCTCCGGGCGCATGCTCTACCAGTACCACTCGTCGACCATGAGCGGCCGTAGCGTCCCCCTTGTCGCGCTCGCGAAGGAGTCGTACCTCCTCATGAACCCGCGCGACGCCGGGCGCGAGGGCTTTAAGACGGGAACCCGGGTCACGGTGCGCTCGCGCAGGGGCGCTCTGGAGACGACGGTGCGCGTGAGCGAGGAGGTCGCGGAGGGGGAGCTCTTCATGCCCTTCCATTTCGGCGACGCCCTGGTCAACCGGCTGACGAGGGACGAGCTGGATCCCTACTCCCGCATCCCGCCCTTCAAGTACACCGCCTGCGAGGTGCGAAGAACGGGCGCCGACGCTTAGGATCGGAACCTGTGGGCAACGAGGTCCCCTGCGGTATATTCGATCCATGAGACCGGCACGCATCATGGCGGATGCCGGGGCTCCACGCAAACCGCCGGAGGACACCATGAACGCACTTCGAGCTCCGTTCCGCCTGGCCGCGATCGCGCTTGCCGCCCTCGCGCTCGCCGTCGGTGCGCCCGGCGCCCAGGCCATCGTGGTGGGCGGCTTCCCGAACGTGAAGCCCTACGCGGTCGTGGTCCGCGAGGAGGGGAAGCCCGACCGGATCACGGGCGGGCTCGTGGTGGAGCTGTTCGACGAGGTGGCGCGCCGGACCGGCCTCGAATTCGCCTACTCCTTCCCGCCGCGGAAGCGGATGGACCTCGAGATCGCCGAGGGCCGCCTCGACATCGTCGGCATGGCGAATCCGGCCTGGCTCGCCGCGCCGGAAAGCATGGACTGGTCGCCCGAGGTCTTCGGCGAGCGCATGGTCTTCGTTTCGAAGGCGGAATTCCCAAGGACGATCAAGGGCCTCGCGGAGCTCGGGGGGCTCCGGGTCGGCATGAACACGGGCTACACCTATCCGGAGTTCGGCGGCGCCCTGCCATTCACTCGCGACGACGCGGCCACCGTGCCCCGCAACATCGAACGGCTCTCGGCCGGGTGGATCGACGTCGTCTACGGCGGGGAATTCGACGTGAAAAGCCATCTCGGGAGCGACGCCTCGCGGTACCGGATCCATCCGTGGTCGCCCGCTTCCTCCACCTACCAATGGGCCGTAGCGAAACGCCTCGGTGAGCGGGGCGCGCTGGTCCTGCGGACCATCGAGGCCATGGTGAAGGACGGGACGGTGGCGCGCATCCTCGCGAAGTACCGGTGAACGGTCCCGACGACGCGCGGCGCTCCACCCCGGTCGGGTCCATGACGACGCGCGAACTGCTGGCCGAGCGCGAGAAGGAGCTGGCCTGCATCCACGCCATTTGCCTGCTCGCGGCCGAGGCGCCCGAACCCCGCGAGGCCGCCGCGGGCATAGCCAGGGCCTTGCGGCCCGCTACGCGGCACCCCGGGGCCGTCTCGTGCGCGGTCGATTTCGTCCGCTCGGACGACGGCGCGTCCTTCTCGACGCGCGAGGGCTCGGCTGCCACCGGCAATCCGCGGGGCGAGGTCCTCGAGGCGCGGCTGCCCGACGATCCGAGCCTGGGCTGGACGGGTGGCATACGGCTCGAATACGCCGAGGCCGGCCACGATTTCCTTCCCCAGGAACGTACCTTGCTCGACTCGGTCCTCGTGGTGGCCGCCTCGATGCTACGGACCGCGAACCTGATCGCGCGCCTCCGCGCCGCCTCGAAGGATCTCGAGTCCAAGAACGCGGCGCTCCGCGAGATCCTGGCCATGCTGGAGGACGAGCGGCGCGCGGTCGCCGCGAGCTTCAAGCGGCGCCTGAGCGCGGAACTGCTGCCCCTGGCCGAACGGGCCCGCGACGCGTCGCTGTCCGGGGAACGCCGGGCGGAGTACCTCGGGCTCCTCGTCGCCGAGCTCGGTCGCGATCCCGAGCCCCCGGGCGGCGCCTCGGATCCGGCCTTGAGTCCGCGCGAGCGCGAGATCGCCGTGCAGGTGAGGAACGGTCGGACCAGCAAGGAGATCGCCGCCCTGCTCGGCATCGCCGAGGCGACCGTCGAGCGCCACCGGCACAACATCCGCCGCAAGCTGCGCGTCAAGGAGCGCGGTGCCAACCTGGCCAGCCTCCTTGCTTCCGGAGCCGGCCGAGGCATGTAGTCAGGCATACAAGTTCCGTACAAGCAAACTGGAACTTCCCCCTCACCCCTTTTGCCGTCATGGTCGTGCGCTGGACGACTGATACGGAGGAGGATGCGGTGGAAGCGGCGGCGCTCGCGCGCCCGGAACGGGCGAGGGTACAGGATGGAAAGCCGGCGGCGGCGGGCGGGAGCGCCCTCCGCCGCGGAAGCGCGGGGCAGGCCGGCGCCGTCGAGCTCCGCGCCGCCTGGCGCGAGCGGTTCGAGGCCGAGGACGATCGCGCCGGCGCCCCCGCGCCATCCGGCCTCTACTCCCATCCCGCGTGGCTGGCCTGGAAGGAAGGGCAGGGTTGGAATATCCGCGACGCCGGCATCGGCGTGCCGGTGCTGACTCGCCGCCTCGGAACGGGGATCTCCATGGCCCAGGTCGTCGCGCCCTTCGCCTCGGGCGCGGCGCCCGACCGCGGCGAGGACCGGGGCGCCGTCCTCGAGTCGCTTTCGCGCGCGGTCTCGGAGCGGCTTGACGGGGATTGCGCCTTCATACGCTGGGACCTCATGGCGCCCGCGTGGACGGACGGGCGGGGCGCGCCCCTCGCGGCCTGGGTGGAGGAGCTCAGGATGAACGCATCGGCCCGCTCGCGCATGCTCCGGAAGGCGCCCGTGGAAGGCCTCGCTCCCGATACCATGGTGGTCGAGCTCGCAGGCGGGGCTGCCGCGCTCCGCTCCCGCATGGAAGCGCGCGCCCGCCACGCGGTCGCCGCCGCCGCACGGCGCGGCACCGCGGTGCGTGAGCTGGGCCCGGGCGGGCTCGGTCGCTTCCACGCGCTTTACCGGGAGACGGCCTCGCGACGCGGCTTCGAGGCTCACCCGGAGGCGGCTTTCGCCCGGCTTTTCGCGGAAGCGGAGCGCCACGGCCTCGGACTATCGCTCTATATGGCCGAGTCCGGCGGCGCGGATGCCGCCGCGGCCATCTTCGCGCGGCACGGGACCGAGGGCTGGTACCTTTTCGCCGCTTCCTCGTACGAGCACCGCATGGCGCACGGGCCGAGCGCCATACTCGAGCGCGCGCTCGCGGACGCTTCGGAAGCGGGCGCGCTCCGCATGGACCTGCTCGGCGTGGCGCCGGAGGGCGAGCTCTCGCACCCGCTCGCGGGCCTCTCGCGCTTCAAGGCTTCCTTCGGCGGCGTCCGGATGCGGCGCGCGGGCGCGTGGGACTGGGTGCTCGACCACGACGAGTATTGGCGCTGGTCGCAGTTCGAGGCCGCGTCCGCCTCTAGCCCTGCCTGACCACCAGGGTTTCGAAGGGGCGGCGTCCGGATGCGTCCGGGGCGCCGCGCTCGACGCCGTGGATCTCGCTCTCGTAGCCGGGGAAGACGGCTTCGAATTCCTCGCGGGCAAGGAGGTACTCGATGACGGCGCGCGAGGAGGCGTCGAGGCGTTCGCCGCCCATCACGAGCGGAATGCCCGGCGGGTAGGGCGCCACCATGACGGCCGCGGTGCGCGGCGAGCGTTCCGGGTCGAGCTCGCGGAGCGCCACCTTTTCCACCTCGCCGCGGACGATGGCGCGGTGCGCGTCCGCCGGCACGAGGTCCATCGCGGGGGTCGCGCGCGAGGCCGCCGCGAGCTTCTCCATGAGGCCGAGCGAGCGGATGGCGCGGTGCATCTCGAGCCCGTGCTCGCGGAGCCCCTGGCCCGCGTAGCGCTCCGGGTGCGCGCGGACGAGCTCGGGGAAGACCGAGTCGAGCGGGGCGTTCGACTTCCACAGCTCGCGGAAGCGGAAGAGCTCCGCGACGAGCGTGCCCTGCTTGCCCTTGGTCGTGCCGAGCGAGTTGAGGATGAGCCAGGAATAGTAGTCGGCTTTTTCGCAGACCACGCCGCGCTCGCCGAGGCGGCGCGCCACGATGGCCGCCGGCACCCCCTCCTCGCTCCAGGCGCCCGAGGCGTCGAGGCCCGGGCAGAGGAAGGTGAGCTTTATCGGGTCGAGCATGGCGAAGGGCTCGGGGTAGGACTCGCGGGGGAAGCCGTGCCAGGCGTCGCCGGGGACGAGCGTCCAGGCGCCGGGGTCGGCCATCAGCTCGGCCGTCGTCGAGTCGGGCAATGAAGGCGGCTGCCACAGGTCGAAGAACCAGTCGCCCTCGGCCTTTTCCTCGCGCGCGATGCGCGCCACCTTGCGCCTGAGCTCGATCGCCTCCTCGAGGGTGTCCGACTGAGCGACGAAGCCGTTGTCGTGCATCATCTTGGTGGCCACCTCGAGCGAAGCCACCATGGCGTACTGCGGCGAAGTGGAGCCGTGCATCATGTAGGTCTCGTTGAAGCGGCGGTGGAAATCCTCGCGCGCCTCCGCCGAGGCGCGCACGCGCGTGGGGAAGCGCACGTGGATCATCGACGCCTGCGAGAGTGCCGTGAGCAGCTTGTGCGTCGAGTGCGTCGCGAAGACGAGGCGATCGCCGTCAGCGAGCGACATGGCGTAGCGGCCGCGGTAAACCGGGTGGAAGGCGGCGTAGGCGAACCAGGCCTCGTCGAAGTGGAGCGCGGCCGCCCCCGCGAGCTTCCGGGCCGCGTGGGCGGCGTCGTAGCAGATGCCGTCGTAAGTGGAGTTGGTCAGGGCGGCCATGGCCCAGCGCCCCGCGGGATCGACCGAGGCGAAATCCGCCGGGCCGATGATGCCGAGCGCATTCCGCACGGGCCTGAGATATTCGGGCGTCGCGCCGGTGGCGACCATGGCGTGCGAGAGCGACTTGTGGCAGTTGCGGTCGAGGAGGCAGCGCTCGCCCCGGCCCACCGTCGCGCGCCAGACGATCTGGTTGCCCGCGGAGGTGCCGTTGAGGACATAGTAGGTGCGGTCGGCGCCGAAGACGCGCGCGGAGAAGCGCTCGGCCTCGCCCGAGACGCCGGAGTGGTCGAGGAGGGATCCGAGCTCCGGCACCGAGATGGAGAGGTCGGCGCGGAGCATGTTCTCGCCGAAGAATTTGTGGAAGGCCGTGCCCGAGGGGCTCTTGAGGAAGCCCTGGCCGCCCATGTGGCCCGGGGTGTGCCAGGCGAAATTGTACTCGTGCACGTAGTCGACGAGGGTTTCGAAGAAGGGCGGCAGCACCTCGGCCGCGTACTCGCCGACCGCGCGCTCGATGCGGCCCGCATTGAAGCGCGGCGTGTCGGTCAGCTTCCACGCGACGCCGGACACGCGCTCGAGGGCCCGGTTCGGGATGCTTTCCACCGAGGCGCGGTCGGAGATGACGAGGATGGGGATGTTCGCGTTGCGCGAGCGCAGGTATTCGACGAAGCGGGTGGCGGCGTCGCCGGGGCCGGTCTCCTCCTCGGCGCGGCTCGAGCGCCCGCCGTTGCGGGTCTCCCAGTCGACGACGACCGCGCCGAGGTCCTCGCGCGAGTACACGACGTCGCGGGCGTCGCCGAAGGCCGTGGCGAACAGCGACGCGTAGCCGTCGGCGGCGAGCACCTCGACGATCTCCCTGAGCCAGGCGCCCTCGTCGGTCTGCTTCTGCAGCTGGTCCGAGACGAAGAGCACCGGCCATGAACGCTTGCCGATCGAATTCATGGAACCTCCGCGCTCCGGAGAGTCTCGGGGCGAAGGCGCCGCCGCGTCAAGCGCCGTCGCCCTGTCCCCGGGCGCCGCCGCGGCAGGCGGAGCCGCGCGAAGGCCTCACAGTCTCGAGGCGGCCAGCTCCAGGCGGCGACGCTCCGGGGCGGACAGCTTCCCTTCCTTCAAGAGCCAGGAAACCATGTCGAGCGCCTGGTCGCGGGGCACCCGCGCGTCGCCGCCCTTCTCG
>JAKLEE010000012.1 GCA_022703215.1 Spirochaetota bacterium
CGGAGAGACGGGCCGCCTCGGCACCGGTCGCCGCGAGATCGGCCACGGCCACCTCGCGCGCCGCTCGCTCGAGAAGGTGCTCCCGACCAAGGAGCAGTTCCCCTATACCATCCGCGTGGTCTCCGAGATTCTCGAGTCCAACGGCTCCTCGTCCATGGCCTCGGTCTGCGGCGGCTCGCTGGCCCTCATGCATGCCGGCGTGCCGCTCAAGGCGCCCGTAGCCGGCATCGCCATGGGCCTGATCACCGACGGCGCCCGCTTCGCGGTGCTCTCCGACATCCTCGGCGACGAGGACCACTTGGGCGACATGGACTTCAAGGTCGCGGGCACCGAGGCCGGCATCACCGGCTTCCAGATGGACATCAAGATCGCGGGCGTGAGCACCGAGATCATGACCAAGGCGCTCGCCCAGGCGAAGCGCGGCCGCCTGCACATCCTCAAGATCATGAACGCGACCCTGCCGGCGCCCTCGGCCGACATCTCCGTCTACGCGCCGAAGATCGTCAGCCTCAAGATCGACACCGACAAGATCGGCGCCATCATCGGGCCGGGCGGCAAGAACATCAAGGCGCTCTGCGAGATGTACTCGGTCGAGATCAACGTCGACGACGACGGCTCGGTCACCGTGTACGGCAAGAACCAGAAGAACGCCTACGAGTGCCGCGACGCCATCAAGGCCATCGTCACCGACCCGGAGATCGGCCGGATCTACCAGGGCACCGTCAAGCGCGTCATGGACTTCGGCGCCTTCGTCGAGATCCTGCCGGGCAAGGAAGGCCTCGTCCACATCAGCCGCCTCTCGCGCCAGCGCGTGGCCTCGGTGTCCGACGTGGTCAAGGAAGGCCAGAAGATCCCGGTCAAGCTGCTCGAGGTCGACAAGCTCGGCCGCCTCAACCTCTCCTACGTCGACGCGATCGAGGAGAGCGAGGGGAAGAAAGGCGAGTGAGCCCGTCGCGGCGGCCTTGCGGTCGCCGCGCATACACCGGGCCCGGCGGCCGGGATCAATCCCGCCGCCGGGCCCTCTTCATCGAGGCATCATGGCGGGAAGAGAGCGGACGTCCGCTGACGGCGTCAGGATAGTCAGGGACCTGCCGGGCGGCGCGGTCGCCCTGCTCGACGTCGAGCCGCGCGCGCGGGGCGCGGCCGTCGGGTTCTGGTACCCGACCGGCTCGCGCGACGAGGCCGACGACCAGAAGGGCTACACCCACTTCGTCGAGCACATGGTCTTCAAGGGAACCGCGACCCGCGGGCCCGAGGACATCGCGCGCGAGGCCGACCGCGTGGGCGGCTGGCTCAACGCCTTCACCGAGCGCGAGGCCACCTGCTTCCACTGCTCGCTGCCGGGCTCGGCGCTGCCGCTCGCCATCGACCTGCTCTCGGACATGGCGCACCGCTCCGTGTTCGACCCTGCGGAGTTCGAGCGCGAGCGCGAGGTGGTCATGAACGAGGCCTGGGCCGCGCTCGACGACCCGGAGGAATCCGGCCAGGACGCCTTCATCGCGCGGCTCTGGCCGGGGCAGGCAATCGGCAGGAAGATCCAGGGCGAGCCCGAGGACGTCGCGGCCATCGACCGTGAGCGGCTCGTCGGCTACTGGCGCGAGCATTTCGGCCCCTCCCGCCTGGTCGTGGCCATCGCCGGCGGCTTCGACCCCGACGAGGTTCTGCGCGCCCTCGAGCGCTCGTTGCCGCGCGACGCGGCCAAGTCGGCCCCGCGTCCGACGCCGCCTCCCGTCGCGGCCGCCCCGTTCCGCGCGGCCGAGGCGGGCAAGGCGCGGCAGACGCACTTCTACGCGGGCATCCCCCTCGAGCCGCCTTTCGACCGAAGCGACTATTGGGCCCTTTCGATCGCGAGCGCGGCCTGGGGCGAGGCCATGGGCTCGCGGCTCTTCCTCGCGCTCCGCGAGCGCGCCGGGCTCTGCTACTCGGTGTGGTCCGGCGCCGGGCTCTCACGCGACGCGGGGCTCTGGAGCGTCTTCGCCTCGACGCGCGCGGCCTCTTTTCCGAAGCTCGCCGAGCTCTACGACGCCGAGCTCGCGCGCTTCGCCTCGGGCGGACTCGAACCGGCCGAATTCGCCGACGCGGTGTCGCACCTGGCGGGCTCGACCGAGGTCGGCGCCGATGACATGGAATTCCGCATGCGCCGCCTCGCGCGCCAATGGTTCTTCGACGGAAATCCTGAAACCGTGGAAGCGTCCGTCGAGGCGCTCCGCTCCGCCGCCCTCGACTCGGTCAACGCGACGGTGCGCCGTCGCGTCGACCCGACCATGGAACGCCGCCTGGCCTGGGGCCGCGTCGGAGCCAGGGTCGAGGCGGCGCTGGGGCGGAAGGAGCGGCCATGAGCCTTCCAGGCAACGCACCCGTCGTGGAGATCACGCTCGCCCCGGGCGCGCGGGAACCCGAATACGCGAGCCTGCTCGCCGCGGGCGCAGACCTCCGCGCCCGGCTAGAGGCGCCGCTCGCCCTGGATCCCGGCGCGCGCGCCGCCGTTCCGACCGGCATCCGTATGGCCTTGCCGCCGGGCTACGAGGCGCAGGTCCGCCCGCGCTCCGGGCTCGCCCTCAAGAAGGGCGTCACCTGCCTCAACACTCCCGGCACCATCGACGCTGACTACCGCGGCGAGGTCTCCGTGATCCTCATCAACCTCGGCGCGGAGCGCGTCGTCATCGAGGACGGAGAGCGCGTCGCCCAGCTCGTCGTGGCGCCGGTCGCGCGCGCGGTCTTCAGCGCGGTCGAGGGCCTCGGCGGCACGGCGCGCGGAGAGGGCGGCTTCGGATCGACGGGGACGCGATGAGGAAGGTAGGGCGCGCTCGCTACGGGACGGTCTCGCGCTACGTGGCGCTCGAGTTCCTGTCCTCGTTCGGCGTCGCCTTCGCCTTCTTCTTCGTCGTGTTCTTCGTGAACCAGCTCCTGGTCATGGCCTCCGACATCCTGGAGAGCAAGGCCCCGCCCGGACAGGTGCTCCTCCTCGTGTTCTACGCGACACCGGCCATCATCGCCATGTCGGTGCCCTTCGCGAGCCTCGTCGGCGCCCTCATGGCCATCGGGCGCTTCTCCAGCGACCGCGAGCTCCTCGTCATGGAGGCCTCGGGCATCCCGCGCTCGAGGGTCTATCTTCCGATGGTGGCGCTCGGCCTCCTCTTCTCGGTCATCTCGTTCGGCGCCAACGACGTGCTCCTGCCTGTCGGGACCATCAACTACGGAAAGCTCTACCGCCGACTCGCCACCACGACGCCAGCCCTCGAGCTCGGCGCGTGGACGATCAAGCGCTACGAGGAAGCAACCATCGTCACGGGCGCCGTGGAGGGCGACTGGCTGCGCGACGTGCTCATCATGGACCGTACCGACGACGGCAAGTCCAGGGTCATCGGCGCCGAGCGGGCGCGCCTCGGCGTCCCGACCGATCCTGCGGCCGTCCTCGTCCTCGAGCTCGAGGGCGTGTTCGTGCAGACCACCGACCCGGGGCGGCCCGGACGCTTCGAGTACGCCGACGCCTCGGCCATGGAGTACACCGTGGCCGCCAGGAAGCTCTCCGACGGATCGCGCGCCGCCGGCCCCCGCGAGATGAGCTCGGTCGACGTGGCCTTGGCCATCCGGGCCAAGGAGGACGCCTTCCGGAAGCGGGTCGAGGCCCGCGAGCGGGAAATTGAGGACCGCAGGGCCGAGGCCCTCGAGAAATACCGCATGGCGGTTGAGTCGGGCGAATCGGGCCGGTCGGCGGTCTTGCGCCTCGCCGCGCGGAGCGAGGAGCTCGACCGGCTCGAGCGGGAACCGCCCGCCGACCGCTCGCTCAGGGTCTACCGCATGGAGTTCTGGAAGAAATTCAGCATTCCCGCGGGGGCCTTCTTCTTCGTCTTCCTCGCCGCGCCGCTCGGCACCCTGGCGCGCCGCTCCGGACGGGCGGTCGGCTTCGGGCTCGGCCTGCTCGTCGCCGTGGCCTACTGGGGCATCCTCGTCGTCGGCCAGCTAGTCTCGACGAGGCTCGACGCCTCTCCCTTCTGGTCGATGTGGGCGCCGAACCTGGCGGTGGCGGCGGGAGCCGTCGCCCTCGCGCTCGGCCGCAGGGCCCTGGGACGCTAGACCATGCCGTGGAAATTGCGCGCCTACCTCCTCTCGGAGTTCGTCCCCATCTTCGCCATCGGACTCTCGTTCTTCGTGGTGCTGCTCGGCCTCTTCGACCTCCTGGCCAACATCGTCGGCTACCTGCAGGCGGAGCTGCCGACGGCGGCCATCCTCCGGCTGCTCGCGCTCGGCATGCCCAAGAACCTCTCCTACGCCCTTCCCGTCGCGCTGCTCTTCTCCGCCTCCTACGCCTTCGGCTCGCTCGCCGCGCGCAACGAGCTGATTCCGGTCTTCGGCTCGGGCACGAGCCTGGCGAGCTTCGCCGCCCCCCTGCTCGCGGTCGCCCTCGCGCTCTCGGCCTTCGGGTTCTGGTTCGAGGACGCGGTGGTGATCCCGAGCGTGGCGGCCAAGGATGCCGCCTCGCGCGCGGCACTCGGCCGAACGGTCACGCGTTCGCGCTCGCAGGCCACCATCATGACCGACGGCGGACGCAGGGTCTGGGACGTGGAGTTCTACGACGACGCCTCGAAGACCCTGAGCGGCGTGCGCGTCATCACGCGTGACGAGGCCGGTCGCTTCTCGTCCCGCGTCGACGCCCAGCGCGGCGTCTGGGACGGAGCGTCGTGGGTCTTCACCAACGCCCGGCGCTACTGGATCGACGCGGCGACGGGCGATCCAGTCGACCGTTTCCACGCCACCTACTCCGACCCGGAGCTCGTCGAACCGCCGGAGAGCTTCCGCGCCAGGGCCGATTCGGTCGACGGCATGCGGAACCTCGAATTGGCCGCCTACGTCGAGTTCCTCAAGCGGACCGGGCTGCCGTACGGAGGAGAGCTCGCGGCGCGTTACGAGCGGATCGCCTTCGCGCTCGCCCCCTTCGTCGTCGTCCTCATGGCGGTCCCCCTCGGCGGAAGGCTCGGCAAGAACTCGCTGCTCGCGAGCCTCTTCACGAGCCTCGTCGCCGCCACCGGCTACTACATCGCACGCATGGTCTCCATGCTGCTCGCAAAGGGCGGTTCCATCCCGCCTGAGCTCGGCGCTTTCGCGCCGCTCGCCATCTTCGTGCTCGCGGGAGCCTTCCTCACCGCGCGCGCGAAATCCTGATCCGGACCCGAGGAGCCCGTTCTCATGGAAAGCATTTTCTCGATCAAGACGCGCGACGTCTCCGGCACCCGGGCCCGCACCGGCACCGTAGAGCTGCCGCACGGAGCGGTGGCAACGCCGGTTTTCATGCCGGTCGGCACCAACGCCACGGTCAAGGCCGTGTCAAAGGAAAGCCTCGATGAACTCGGCTTCGAGATCATCCTCGCGAACACCTACCACCTCTTCCTCAGGCCCGGACACGAGCTCATACGCCAGGCGGGAGGGCTCCACGGCTTCACCGGCTGGAAGCGCAACTTCCTCACGGACTCCGGCGGCTTCCAGGTCTTCAGCCTCTCGAAGCTCCGGAAGATCACGGACGAGGGCGTGAGCTTCCGATCGCACCACGACGGCTCGAAGCGCTTCCTCTCGCCCGAGGACGCGGTCGACGTGCAGACGGCGCTAGCGAGCGACGTGTTCATGCAGCTGGATATCTGCGCCCCCTGGGGCGCGGACGAAAAGGAGGCCGCGGACGCGGTGCGCCTGACCAAGGCCTGGGCGAAGCGCTCGAAGGAGCGCTGGCTCGCCACGCGCGGCGAGTTTCGCGGCAAGCTCTTCGGCATCGTCCAGGGGAACTTCTACAAGGACCTGCGCGTCCGCAGCGCCGAGGACATCATGGAGCTCGACCTGCCGGGCATCGCCATCGGCGGGCTGTCGGTCGGCGAACCCTTCGAAGTCTTCGCGGAATTCCTCGCCCACACGGCGGCCCTGCTGCCCGAAGGCAAGCCCCGCTACGTCATGGGCATCGGGACGCCCGAGTACATACTCGAAGCGGTGGCGAACGGCATCGACATGTTCGATTGCGTGTTCCCGACCCGCGTGGCGCGCAACGGCCTGCTCTTCACCGCGGACGGCCCGATCCAGATCAAGAACGCGCGCTTCGAGCGCGACTTCCTGCCGCCCGACCCGGGGTGCAGCTGCCGGGTCTGCCGGGACCACTCCCGCGCCTACCTCAGGCACCTGTTCAAACAGGACGAGATACTCTGGTCCATGCTGGCGAGCTACCACAACCTCGCCTTCCTGCATGACCTCGTCAAAAAGATCCGATATACTATAGAAGATGGAAGCTTCGATTCGTTCAGGCGCGCGTTCCTCGCGCGTTACGCCGCGCGGAACGCGTAAGCCCGCCCCCCTGCGGGCGTCCGCTCTCGTCCTCGCGCTCGCGGCTATGGCGTCGCTCGCGGGCCCCGCGGGCGCGGAGGAGGCGGACAGTCTCGACGCGTCGCGCCGTGCGGTGCTCTCCTACGGTATCGAGTCGGAGGTGCTCGAGCTTCTCGACGAGCTCGCGGCCGCAAAGGACTCCCGCTACGACGGTAGCGTCGCGGACCTGCTCGCGGCCTCCCGTTCGGTGAAGCTCAAGTCGGGCATCCTCGCCTGGTTCGCGAAGACGAAGGGGAAGGCCGCCGAAGGCTTCGCGGTCGCCGTCCTCGAAACCCGTGACGAGGGCGAGCGCGAGATCGTGGCGGCCGCCTTCGCCTATCTCGCCGCGATCGAATCCGAAGCCGCGCTGCCCGAGGCGCGGAGGGCCGTCGAGAATCGGGAGAAGGACTGGATCGACGCCGCCGTCAACCTTCTGGGCGCCGCGGGAGGGAGCGACGAGGCAAGCCTGCTCGGCGCGCTGATCGACGATGACGAGTCCGGCGACGAGCTCAAGCAGCGCGCGACGAGGGCGCTCGGCGCCCTCGGGGATCCGGCCGCGGTCGAACGGCTCGAGACGCTGCTGGCGGACGCGGAAGAACGACCCGCGACCCGCATCTACGCCGCGGAATCGCTCGGCAGGATAGCCGCGGCGGGCTCCGCCGCGGCGCTGTCGGAAGCCGCGACCTCCGGTGACCCGAACCTCAGGGCCGCCGTATACGAAGCCCTCGGCCTCGTAGGAGCGACCGGCGGCGCCGGCCCGGTCGAGGCGGCGCTCATGGAGGGGCTCCGCGATCCGAACGCGAAGGCGCGCATCGCGGCCGTGGAGGCCGTCGCGGCGGCAGGCGTGGTCTCGGCAGTCGAGGCGCTTGAGTACAAGGCATCGCGCGATCCTGAGCGGGCCGTCAAGACCGCGGCCATCAAGGCGCTCGGAACGCTCGGAGGGGGACGCGCTTCGGCTTGGCTCGCGGACCTCTTCGTCGATCCGAAAGCAGACGCCGCCTTCCGCGCGCTCGCCTTCGGGGCCTTGGTGGCCTGTGACCCGCCCTCCGCGCTCGAAAAGGCGCCGGCGGTTTTTTCCGCCTCCTCGACGCCCCGCGATAAAATCTTCCGGACCGCGTTGATCCGCGAACTGCTGCTGGTGGACGACCCGGCCCTGGCGCCCCTTGTGGAGCCGCTGCTTTCCGACACGGAAATCGGGAACCGCTCCGCCGCCCTCGAGTGGGCGAGACGGAACAAGGCCGCGACGCTCCGGACCGCAATCGAAAAGGTCGCCGCCTCGGACGCCTCGGAGGGGGTCAGGCGCCGAGCTGCGGACGTGCTCGGGGGCTTCTAGCCTGGCGGGAATCAAAGGACGGCCGAGCGGATACTATCGAAAGGCCCGCGCCATGCAAGGCGCGGGCCTTCCCGTCAAGAAAGCTTGGCTCAGTCGAGCAGTCCCGGCTCCTCGGGACCCGGCATCTCGATGCAGTGGAGCAGCTTGTTGAGGCGCTCGATCGGCGGCACATAGCGGGAGAACCTGAGGAAGAGCTCGCGGCCGCGCCGCGTCACGAGGCGCACCTCGCGGTCCATGCAATCCTCGAGCACCCCGTCGAGGTCGGGAAAGAATTCCGGACGACGCGGCACCAGGGTCAGCGACTCGCCGTCCCAGCTCGCGTCGGCCAGGTGCCTCGGCACGGGAAGCAGGAAGACGAGGAAATCCGACCTTCCCCCGCCGATCGAACGGCGGGAACCGGGGGCGAGCGTGCGGATGTTCCGCAGGCCGATGGCGGCGTTCTGGTCCCTGACCAGGAATTCGACACGCACCGAATCGCTCTTCCGGATGCGGGTCTCCCAGGCCACGGGCCCCCTGCGCGCCGGCTTGGCCGCGGCTGTCGCGGGAGTCGGCTTCGGGGGAAGGGAGCCGGCCTCGGACCTGGCGCGCGCGGCCCATTCGGCGAACAGGCCGGCATTGTCCGAGCCCGTGGCGCTTGCCTCCGTCGTCAGTTCGGGAATGCCGTCGCCGCGGGTGCGCTCGGCGTACTCGGCGAAGTCGGCGGCCGCGTCGGACGGGTTCCGCACGGACTCGAGCGGCGGTACTCCGTCGCCGCGCGTGCGCGCCGCGTACGAGGCGAGCTCGTCGGCCGCATCGCCGGTGGCGCCGCCCGTTCCGGCCGGGATGGACGGCACGCCGTCGCCGCGGGTGCGCGCCGCGAAGCGCGCAAGTTCGTCGGCGCCAGCCCCGGCCGCCACGGCGGCATCGGCGCGCGCGCGGTGTCGGGCTGCTGCGGCGGCGCTTCGGGCGTCGAGCACCGCGTCAGCGACCCGGGCTCCCGAGAGGACACGGGCTTTCTTGCGCGAAGCGAAGCCGATGACGAGCGCGACGAGGATCGCGGCTGCGACAAGGAGCAGGCCGGGAAGCAGGACGGGACTCGCGGAAACGGCGTCGAGGAAGCGCGGGGAGTAGCTCAGGGAGAGCGGTCCCCGCGCGGGTGAGAGGCGCTCGCCGTCGGCTGGCACCAGTTCGGCGGTGAAGCGGGCCGGACCGGGCGCGACGGAATCGGGGAGGACGAGGGAAAGCTCGACCCGGGCCTCGGAACGGGGCGGCACCTCGATCCGCGTCGCGCGCGCGAGAGTCTCGGCGCCGTCGAGCCTGAAGCTCGTTATCGCGTAGCCCCGCGCCTCGTCGCCGTCGTTGGCCACCGTGACCGTGAGCCGGAACCTGCGTCCGACCTCGCCCAGTTCCGCGGGCCAGGAAATGCGCGGCGGCGAGAGGGCGGAGGATCCGGCGAGCGCCGCGTCGAAGTCGGCGACCCGCGCGCCGAGGGCGTCGGCCATGTCGTCGAAATAGGTACCCGCCCCGGGAGCCGGCGCGTCGGAGGCAGCACCGCCGGAACCGCTTGCGGCGGCGGCACCGGACCCGGCCGCCGAGGCGCCACCGGACCCGACCGCGGACGCGCCGCCGCCGTCCTGGCCGCCGCTACCGTCCGCCCCGGTGCCGGCGGTACCGCCCGCGAAGGGCACGCGCACGAGCAGGAAGGTCCAGCCGGCGGCCTTGATGGCCGAGGCTTCGCGCTCGAGGGCCGCGAGCGTGGCCGCGGCGTCGAGCCCGGCGTAAGGGCTGCCGGGTTCGGGGTCGTGTCGGCCGTCGGTAACCATGATGGCGTATTTGCCGCCACCGGCCGGGATGCCGGCCAGGTATTCGCGCGTCTCGGACAGCGAGCGGAGCAGGTCCGTGCGGCGCCCGAGCGGCGCGAGCAGGTAGAGCCGGGCCAGGGCTGAGCGCGCGTCGGCTTCCGTCTCGAGCAGGTCCGACCACTCGAGCGTGGCCGATGACGAGAACGAGAGCACGTGGAGCCGGTCGCCGTAGCGCAGCCACTCCTTCGCGAGGGGGCCGACGATCCAGTCGACCGCATCCTCGAAGTAAGGGAACATGCTCTGCGAGGAGTCGAGGAGGATCACCACGTCCGAGGCGGGCGGCCTCGGAGCCTGCGAGAAAAGGGAAGGCCCCGCCGCCGCGAGGAGCGCGACGAGCAGGGCCGTACGGACGGACTTTTTCATGGTTCGGCCTTCCCGAAGGTCGCCTAGATTTTTGCCACGGCGACCGACTTGACTACGTACTTGAAGGTGCGCTCGTGGATCACGAAGGAAAGCTTGTCGCCCGCCTTGTGGTTCAGGAGCTTCTTTCCGAGCGGGGAAAGGTAGCTGATGACGTTCTCCGCGGGGTCGGATTCCCAGGGCCCGAGGATGACGTAGAGCTCGTCCTCGCCCGTGAGCTCGTTGCGGAGTATGGTCTGGGTGCCGAAGCCGATCTTGCTCGCGGAGACCGTCGAACGGTCGAAGATCTGGGCGCGCTCGATCTCGTTCTTGAGCTTGGCCACCTTGGCGTTGAGCTCGTCCTGCTTCTCCTTGGCGGCCTTGTACTCCGCGTTCTCGCGAAGGTCGCCGAGCGAAAGGGCGTAGGCGATCTCGCGCTGGTTGGCGGGCACCTCGACGTCGAGGATCTGCGAGAGCAGATGCTGCTTCTCGGTGTACTTGTCGCTCGTCACCATGAGGCCGCGGCTCACCACCGCCTTCTCCTCGTCGCCCGCGACCTTGAAGTCGGGGAACTTCTCGACGATGCGCTTGCGGATGCGCAGCTTGATGGCTGGGTCGAGGTCCTTCACGTCGTCGAGCAGGGTGTAGACGCGCTCGATGGTGTCATGGCCGGACTCGAGCAGGTACTTGTCGAGCGCTTCGTCCTTGAAGAGCAGGTTGTGCACCTGGCGGTTGATCTTGCGGTTCTCGGTGGTGTCCCGGTGGTTCTCGATCTCCTTGTAGGTGATGTCGAGGATGTGCACCAGGGTGATGAGGATCTTCTCGTACGAGAGGCCGAGCTCCTTGACCCAGGGCTCTTCCCACAGGTTCTTGATGACCCAGATGAAAGCCTCGCGGTGGTCGCGGTAATTCTCGACGATGGCGACGACCATCTGCTTGAGCTTCTCCACGTGCCCCTCGGCCATCAGGGTGTCGAGCATCCACTGGGCGAGCGAGTAGGGGAAGATCTTGATGTAGACGTCGGACCAGTCGGGAATGACGTTCTTGACGTCGACGAGGAAGGCCTTGCGGAGCGTCGCGTCCTTGATGCTCTCGTGCACCGTGATGACGTCGTCGATGCCCTTGTACAGGTCGGCGAAGCTGACGGTGAGCGTGTTCTTGAGGTGCTGCTGGCCCTTGAGCGCGGACAGCTCCTTGAGGAAGAGGTAGCTCGACATCACGAGCTCGTTCACCTGGCCGGTCGAGCGCAGGTAGCCGGTGAAGAAGCCGATCATCTCGGCGAAGTACTCGTTGTCCGGATCGCCGTTCGCTATGAAGTCGCGGACGAAGGCGACGCGCGCGAAGAAGCTCTTCTCGGCCTTGAACTGGTTGTAGACCTTCTCCTCGAACGAGAGTGGCCGGTCGCGCACCACGAAGACGTCGATCGAGTCGGTCGCGTTGCCGAACAGGCTGTCCTTCTTGAGGAAGCCGCGGGCCTGGGTGCTCCAGCCGGTCCATTCGCCGGGCGTGAGGACCGAGGGAACGAGCTCGGCCTTGACGTGCTTCAGGTCCGTTCGGTTGTCGAAGCTCTTGATGATGGTCTTGAGCGCCCAGGGGATGTCGCCCTTGATCTTCTCCCGGAGCTTGTCCTTGGACCAGATGGCCTTGAGGACCCAGATGTGCTCGCGCGAGAGCGTCGACAGGCTCTCGATGGCCATCTTGAGCGACATGCGGTGCCCGCGCTTCTTGGCGAAGTCGATGACGATCTCGTCGCCCGAGATGTCGGCGATGCGGCCGATGTTCCAGGTGCGGTGGTAGACGAAGTTGCCGAGGTCGAAGGCGATGTGCTTCTCGAAGTCCGCCATGGCCTCGTGGATGGCGCGGTAGCCCTGCGCCAGGTTCGAGAGGCGGATGTAGTCCTCGAGGTGGGAATGGCCCGAGTACTTGCCCTTGTAGCAGTCGATCAGCTCCTTGCGGAGCGACTGGTTGCGGTCGTCGTAGGCGATGACGGTCTTGAGGATGTCGAGGGCCGTTTCCCAGGCCTCGCGGTCGCGGTAGACCTTGTAAAGGTCCATGAGCAGCGCGGCCGCCTTCTCCTCGCCGATGCCCTTGGCGATCTTGCGCTGCACGTGCAGGAAGAAGTCGATGTCGTCGGGCGACTTCTCGAGGAGCTTGGCCCAGATCTCCTTGACCGCGGCGTACTGCCCGCGGTTGATGTAGCGGTGCAGGGCCTTGCGGTACCAGTCGACGGCCGCCTCGAGGTCGCCGTCCTTCTCGCGCTTCTCGGCGAGGAGCCTGACGATGTCGGCTTCCTCGAAGTCCACGCGGACGTAGCGCTCCCAGACGGCGTGGAGCTCGTCGATCCGATCGTCGGCCTGGTAGCACTCGGCCAGCTTGGCCAGGGCCATGCGGTCCTCGCCGTGGTCGAGGATGCGCTGGCACGCGTACTCGACGATGGGCCACTTCTTGTTCTCGGTGAACACGTTGATGAGGGCCAGCATGTTCGAGTCGTCGAGCTGCTGCCTCGACAGGGCGATGATGCCCGTGAGGTACAGGGCGATGACGGAGTTCTTCGCGTGGGAGAGGTGCTCCTCGCAGACCTCCTTCACCTCGTCGAGTACGCGGGCCGCTGCGGCCTCGGCGAAGATCGCGTCGAGCTCCTTGAGCTGCGCCACGGTGTAGGCGCCGAGGGTGGCACGGGTCCATTTCTCCTCGTTCAGCATCTCCTGGAGCTTCTTCGCGATGGAAGATTCGGCCATTTCGTTCTCCTCTCTCGGGTTTACGCCACGTACTGCTTGTAGATCGAAGGATCCAAGAGCTTTATCTTCAGGAGTATCTCGTCGATGCGCGCCTTGTCCTCGCGGGCGGCCACGTAATGGTCGACGAGCCAGAAGTACCGGTTGATGAGGCGCGGGACGAGGAGGGCGCGGCGCTCCGGGCTCTCCTTGACCGCGTTCTCCAGTTCCCACACCGACTGGCGGAGCTTGCCGGCCTCGATGGCCTTGAGCTCGCGCTTGACGGACAGCACGCCGAGGAGTCCGCCGTGCACGGGCAGCCACTCCTCGAGCTCGGGGCTCTCGAGCCCCATCCCCCGCAGCTTTTCGACGAGCCTGAGGAGGGTCTCGCTCTCCACGAAGCCCAGGTCGACCTTCTGGGGATTCAGGAAAAAGGCCTCGCGGAAGAGCGCCTTGGAAGCGCGCGGCTCGTTCACGAGGTCGTAGGCGTCGGCGAGCTCCGCGAGGATCTCCGCGTCGTCGCGGCGGATCCGGGCGGCTTCCTCGAGCGCGGCGATGGCCCGCTCGTATTCGCCGATGCCCTTGAGGCAGCGCCCCACCCGCAGCGAGACGTCGGCTTCGACCGGCGCGGTTTCCTCGGGCGCGCGATCGGAGCGGTCGTCCGACTCGAAGCGGGACAGCGCGAGGCCGAAGGCGAAACGCTTGAAGGCGTAGCGGGCCGGCGCGAAATCCTCGGTCCAGCGGCGCTGGAAGGCCTTGAACGCCTTCCACTGCGCGAGGACCAAGTCGCCCTGCTCGTAGGGCGTCCTCGCCGCGTCGAGACGGGCCAGCCGTTCCGTCCACCAGCGCGCGCAGGCCAGCGAGAATACGGTTTCCTCGCGGTCGAAATCCGCCGCGAGGGCGGCTTCGAGCCGTTCCGCCGCGCCGGATAAGTCCGCCGCTCTGAGGTGTTCGTATGCCTCCTGGAGGAGGTTTGCTGCGCTATCGGGCTTGTCGACCATACCTGCTGTCGTCGGATCGGGGTGTCGTAACTATCTTACTATTGTATACGACCCTGAGCGCTTCGGTCAATGCGTGGGGAGTCCGCGGAAGGCGCGCGTCCTTGCCCCGCCTGAGTCCGCGTGCTACTATCGGAACATGCGCGAACTGGTTCTCGCCCCGTCCATACTGTCAGCCGACTTCGCCGACCTGGCGGGCGCGCTGGCCAGGGTTGAAGCGTCGGGCGCGAGCTGGCTCCACCTCGACGTGATGGACGGCCGCTTCGTGCCGAACCTGACCTTCGGGGCCAAGACGGTGGCCGACCTGCGCGCCCGTTCTTCCAAGCTCTTCTTCGACGCCCACCTGATGACGGTGGAGCCGGAGCGGCTCGCTCCCGCGTTCGCGAAGGCCGGCGCGGACGCCGTCACCTTCCACGTCGAGGCCTGCGTGCACGCGCACCGCCTGGTCCGCGAGATCCGCGACGCGGGCGCCGCCGCGGGCGTGTCGCTCGTTCCCTCCACGCCGGTCTCGGCGCTGGCCGAGCTCTTGCCGGATGTCGACCTCGTGCTCGTCATGACCGTCGATCCGGGCTGGGGCGGACAGAAGCTGATCGAGTCGTGCCTCGGCAAGGTGCGCGAGCTCGCCGAGCGCCGCGAGCGCGCGGGCCTGGAATTCCGCATCGCGGTGGACGGCGGCGTCAACGCCGCCAACGCGGCGAGTGTCGTGGAGGCGGGCGCCGACGTGCTGGTCATGGGATCGGCCTTTTTCGACTCGCCCGATTCCGCCGCGCTCGCCGCCTCGGTGCTGGCGCTCGGGACCCGGACCTGAGCGACCGGCGCGGCCGACGCCGTTCCACCGCGGCCCAGATGCCCGCGCCAGCAGATATGGCGGCGGTTTTTCGCCCGTTGACGCGGGACTTGCGCGTTCAGGACGGCGTCCGACGCGCCGATGATGGAGGGGGAGGAACTCTCATGCCACGGAACGTACGGGCGATAGCCCTCGCGACCCTCCTCGCGGCCGCCATGACCTTTCCGGCCGCGGCGCAAACCGCGGACAGCGCGCGCCGCCTTGACGCGGCCCTTGCCCTCTTCGGCGAGGAGCGCTTTTCCGAGGCCATCGAGGCCTTCAACCGCCTCCTCGTCGATCCGCGCGCCGAGGCGCAGAGGCCGGACGCCTACTACTGGTCCGCCCTGGCCTACATCGCCGCCGGAGACCTGCCGAACGCCTCGAAAACCATCGACGCCTTCCTTGCACTCTACCCGCGCGACGCCCGCGCGACCGAGATGAGCTACCAGCGGGGCCGCATCGCCTTCATCGGCAAGGATTACGAGAAAGCCCTCGCCGTCTTCCGCGCGAGCCTCGCCGCGGACCTTTCCGGCGAGCTCGCCGGCGCCTCGGTGTTCTGGGCTGCCGAGAGCCTGTTCATGCTCGGGCGCCTCGACGAGGCCGAGCGGCTCTACCGAACGGTGACGGAAAAGTACCCGCGCTCGGTCAAGGTCGAGGCGGCCGGCTACCGCATCGCGCTGATCCAGTACAAGTACCGCGAGGAAGAGCTCCTCACCCTGCTCAAATGGAGCCACGAGGAATCGCTCCGGATCATCGAGGAATTCCAGCGGCGCGAGAAGGCCTACGAGCAGGCGCTCGCCGTATACCAGCGCCGGCTCGGCGAGTCGAAGGCCGGCCTCTCGACCGCCCAGACCGAGCTCGAGTCCCGCATCGCGGAACTCGAAGCCAGGAACCTCGAGCTCGAGGCCGCCCTGGCCGCCCGCGACGGCAACCTGGCCGAACTGACGGCCGCGCTCGCAGCCGCCAGGGCCTCGGCCGCCGCCGCGCCCGCGACTTCCCCGGCCCCCGCGCCCGCCCTCCCCTCGGCCGCCGAGACGGCGCAGGCCGGGCTCCTCGACCTGAAGGCTGAAGCCCTCGAGCTACTGGCCTACTACCTCGACGAACTGGCCGCGCGCACCCAAGGAGGCGCTCCGTGACGCGAAGAACGGTACTCTCCCTCCTGGCCGTCGCCGCGCTCGCCGTGCCGCTTTCCGCGCTCGAAACGCGGGACGGGAAGGTTCGCCTGAACGTCGACGAGCGCACGGGCCGCTTCTCGTTCCAGTTCCTGGCGGACGCCGACAAGGGCACCTGGGTGCCGATGTTCTACGCCGAGGAGACACGGACGACCTACGCCACCATCTCGGTGGACGGCAAGACCTCGCGGCTCGGCGATTCCTCGGACTACCGGGTGAGCGTCTCCAGGGACGGCTCGTCGGTCACGGTCGAATACCGGTCCTCGCTCCTGGTGGTCAGGCAGGTATTCACGCCCATCGTCCCCCCCGAGGCCCCGCTGGCGGAGGGCCTGTCCGTCGAATGGTCGATTGAGAACGTCGGAGCGCGTGACACCCGGGTCGGACTCCGCTTCCTTCTCGACACCTCGCTCGGCGAGCGCTCGGGCATTCACTTCGAGTTGCCCTCGGCTGGCGCCGTACCGGGCGAGACCGTGCTCGAAGGGAACTTCGCCGACACGCGCCTCCTTTCGCCGGGCTCGACGGGCTCGACGCTGCAGGTGGCGCTTTCGGGCGCGAACGTCGACACCCCGGACCGCGTGGTCCTGGCCAACTGGAAGCGGCTCGACGACGCGGCCTGGATGCCCGAAACCAGCGCGGGGCGCAGCTTCACCATGCTGCCGTATTCGATCAACGATTCCGCCGCCGCGCTCTTCTGGGAACCGCGCGCGCTCAGGCGCGGCGAGACGCTACGCTTCCGCACCGCGCTCGGCGCGGGCGCCGGGCGAGATTTCGGCGGCTCCGCCGCCGTCACCGTAGCCGCGGGCTACCTGCCGCCGCTCGACGTCGGCACCGACAAGCTCGGCGCCCTCCGCTCGGATCTCGCGGTGGTGAAGTCGCTCCTGGACCTGATCGACGGCCTCCTTTCGAGCGGCTCGCCGGACGCGGCGGAGATCGAGCACGCCCGGCTGGTGCTCGAGCGGCTGATCGCGCGCAGGAGCGCGTACCAGGAATAATGTCCGGTCCCGGTTTCGACGACGAGGAAGGTCCCGACGAGGTTCCCCGGTTCAGGCAGCGCGGCGGCATGCGCCGTGATCTCGCATATGCGACGCGCCTGTTCCGGCGCGGTCGTTACGGCAAGGCCATAGCGATCCTCGAACCGCTCGTGGTCCAGTACCGCGATTCGCGCGACTTCCATTACGTGCTCGGAGCGAGCTGCCTGGCCATGGGCGATTCGGGCGGGGCGGCGGTGCACCTGCGCCGGGCCCGCCAGCTCGATTTCCGCCACGTGCCGACCGCGCTCGCGCTCGCCGCCCTCCACGTCCGCAGGCTCGAGACCGACAAGGCCGTCGAGCTCTACCTGGAAATCCTCTCCATGCGGCCGGGCGAAGGTCGGGCGAAAAAGGCGCTCGAATTCCTCAGGACCAATTCCGATCCCGAGCGGCTGGCCGAGCTGGCTTCGACAGGCCGCCTGCGTGCCCTGTATCCGCGCCCCGATCCTTTCGCCGCCTACGGCCCGTGGCTGGCCGTAGCGGCCGCCCTCGCTGTGGCGGCGTTCGCCATTCCCGCGACCTTCGAATTCGGACGGAAGCTGGCGGAGGCCGCGAGGCCGGCGCGTCCCGGCGTCTCCGCGATCGAGCTCGACCCGGCCACCCGCGCCGATCCCGTAACCAGCGGCGGCTCATTCCGTTTCGTGCTGACCGAACGAGAGGCGCTCGACGCCTTCGACCGCGCCAAGCGCCTGTTTGCCGAGTACCGCGACGACGCCGGCCTCGTGGAGCTCAACCGGCTCTCCCTTTCCAACGCCTCGGAGGCGCTCAAGGCGAAGGCCGGAGAGCTCCGGACCTGGGCGCGCAAACCCTCGTTCCCGACACTGCGGGACCGTTTTTCCTACGCCGACGTCGCCCGGGACGGCGCGCTTTACGAGGGAGTGGGCGTCGCGTGGACGGGCATGGCGGCCAATGTAGCCGAAGGCCCCTCCGGAACCGAGTTCGATTTCCTCGTCGGCTACGACGAAAAGCGGAGGCTCGAGGGGATCGTGAAGGTCGAGCTCTCCTTCGAGGCCTCGGTGCCCGTAGACCGCGCGCTCGAGGTGCTCGGGCTCGTGCGGAACGCCGACGGAATCTTCAAGCTGGAAGGACTCGCCCTGCACGAGCTCAAGGAGCCCTGAGCGTGCGCGCCGTCGTCCAGCGCGTCTCGGACGCCTCCGTGACGGTCGACGGCCGCAGGATCGGCGCGATCGATGGCGGGCTCCTCGTCTACGTCGGAGCCGGTAAGGAAGACGGGCCTGAGGATGTCGCGTGGCTCGCCGGAAAGGTCGCAAACCTGCGCGTCTTCGAGGACGATTCCGGGCTCATGAACCGGTCCGTGCTCGATGAAGGCGGCGAGGCGCTGGCCGTCAGCCAGTTCACGCTCTTCGCCGACGCGCGCAAGGGACGCAGGCCTTCTTACTCAGACGCGGCGCCGCCGGAGCTCGCGCGGCCGCTTTTCGATGCCTTCGTCGCCGCGCTCGCCGCGGAAGGGCTCAGCGTCGAGACGGGCGAATTCGGCGCGTCCATGCGCGTGGCCTACGTCAACGAAGGCCCCGTCACCATCCTGCTCGACTCGAAGAAAACTTTCTGAGCCAAGAGACCACGGAGGCACGGAGAAGGGGAGGGAAGAGGGAGGAGTACGGAAGAGGGATGAGGTGCGAAGAAGCGAAGCG
Organism: Spirochaetota bacterium; assembly: GCA_022703215.1. Lineage (GTDB taxonomy): Bacteria > Spirochaetota > Spirochaetia > Treponematales > UBA12059 > JAFGNN01. The sequence goes on from JAKLEE010000012.1 coordinate 18,243, forward strand.
AAAGAATAACATCTGGTTTTTCCTTCGGCAGCTCGACTTGTCTTCATCCTTCCGATCTCCGTGTCTCCGTGTCTCCGTGCCTCCGTGGTCAATACTCGCAGAGGTTCCTCAAGGGGCAGCCTGCGCAGAGGGGCTTGGCGCGGCAGTGTCGCTTGGCGTGTTCGACGAGGAGGGCGTGCGCTTCCGCGTGCCAGGCCGCGTCCGGGGGGCAGGCGGGCTCCACGAGCGCGCGCGCCGCCTCGTACGCGAGCCCCCCGGGGATCAGGCCGAGCCGCGAGAGCACCCGGCGCGCGTAGGCGTCTGCGATGAAACCCGGTACGGAATGGCAATACACGAGGATGCAGTCGGCGGTTTCTGGACCGATGCCGCCCAGGGCGAGGAGTTCGTCCCGGCGGGGCGTGCCCGAGTCGAGGCGCGGCCACGCTTCCGCGAGCGAACGGAGGAAGCGCGTTTTCTGGCGGAAGGTGCCGGCGGGACGGATCGCGGCTTCCAGCGAGTCGGGGTCGGCCACGACCATGCATTCCGGGTCGACAAGCCCGGCTGACGAGAGCGCCGTGAGCGCTTTGGCGGCGCCGGTCCACGCGGTGTTCTGGGCGAGCACGGCTGCGCACGCGATCTCGAAGCGGCGGAGCGAGGCGGCGCGGCCTCCGCCGGAGGCGAGCGTTTCGGAGGCTCCGGGCAGGTAGCCTGCCGCGTCCCGGCCGTCCCGACCCGCGCGCGAGGGCAGCGGCCACCAGCCCTGCGGGCCGTAAGCTTCCGCCAGCGTGGCAACGACGCCGGCGACCGCGGGCTCCGCTTGAGCCGGGCCCCGATGCCATTCGCGCATTTCCATCGAACCTCCCGCGCCCCGAAAATAAAAGCCGCCCGGCTGACGCCGGGCGGCCCGTTCCCGCCTGAGCGGGGTTACTTCGCGGTTTTCTTGGCCGGAGCCTTCGCCGGCGCCTTCTTGGCGGGGGCTTTCGGAGCCTGGGCCTTGACGACGGCCGGCTTTTTCTCGGCGGCCTTGGCCGGAGCCTTCGCGCTCGCCTTCACCGGGGCCTTGGCGGCCGGCTTCCCGGCGGCGGCCTTCGGGGCGGCCTTCGGAGCAGCCGACTTCCTCGCGGGCGCCTTGGCGGCGGCCGGAGCCTTCGCCTTCTTCGCCTCGATCACGGCCTGGGCCGCGGCGAGGCGGGCGATGGGCACGCGGTAGGGCGAGCAGGAGACGTAATCCATGCCGGCCGCGTGGCAGAACTTGACCGAGCGGGACTCGCCGCCGTGCTCGCCGCAGATGCCGACCTTGAGGCCCTTGCGGGTGGCGCGGCCCTTCTCGATGCCCATCTTGACGAGGGCGCCGACGCCCGACTGGTCGATGGAGACGAAGGGGTCCTCGGCGAAGATGGCCTTGCCGCCGTCCTTCTCGGACTTGACGTAGTCGGGCAGGAAGCGGCCGGCGTCGTCGCGCGAGAGGCCGAGGGTCATCTGGGTCAGGTCGTTGGTGCCGAAGCTGAAGAACTCCGCGACCTCGGCGACCTGGTCGGCGAGGAGGGCGGCGCGCGGCACCTCGATCATGGTGCCCACCAGGTACTTCACCTTCGAGGCGGCCTTCTTGATGATCTCGTCGGCGACCGCGCGGGTCTGGACCTCGAGGACCTTGAGCTCCTTCCGGTCGATGACGAGGGGGATCATGATCTCGGGGAGGACCGCGACGCCCTTCTTCTCCATCGCCACGGCGGCACGGATGATGGCCGTCACCTGCATCTCGAGGATCTCGGGGTAGGTGATGGCGAGGCGGCAGCCGCGGTGGCCGAGCATCGGGTTCGACTCGTGCAGCTGCTCGATGCGCTCGCGGATCTTGGCCGGGGAAATGCCGGTGACCTTGGAGAGCTTCGACACGCCGGCGTCGTCCTTCGGGGTGAACTCGTGGAGCGGCGGGTCGATCAGGCGGATGGTGACGGGCTTGCCGTCCATCGCCTTGAAGATGCCCTCGAAGTCGGCCTGCTGGAAGGGCAGGAGCTTGGCGAGCGCCTTCTTGCGGGTCTCGATGTTGTCCGCGACGATCATCTCCTGGATGGCGAGGCGGCGCTCCTCGGTGTCGAAGAACATGTGCTCGGTGCGGCAGAGGCCGATGCCCTGGGCGCCGAGCTCGACGGCCTTGGCGGCGTCGTAGGGGGTGTCGGCGTTGGTGCGGACCTTGAGGCTGCGGATCTCGTCGCACCAGCCGAGCAGGGTCTTGAACTCGGGGCTCTGCTCGGGCTTCTTGAGCGGGAGCGCGGTGAGGAAGACCTCGCCGGTGGTGCCGTTCAGGGTCAGCTCGTCGCCCTGCTTGATGACGCGGCCGCCGACGCTCAGCTTCTTGGCCTTCTCGTCGATGGCCAGGGCCTCGCAGCCGACGATGCAGCACTTGCCCCAGCCGCGGGCGACGACCGCCGCGTGGCTGGTCTTGCCGCCGGTGGCGGTCAGGATGCCCTGGGCGGCGTGCATGCCGCCGACGTCCTCGGGGCTGGTCTCGCGGCGCACGAGGATGACGTTCTCGCCGGCCGCGGCGCGGGTCTCGGCCTCGGCCGCGGTGAAAACGACCTTGCCGGTGGCGGCGCCGGGGACGGCGTCGATGCCCGTGGCGACCTTGAGCTCCTTGAGCTTGGCCGCGCCGACCTTGGCGATGTCGATGACCGGGTAGAACACGCCCTCGATCTGCTCGGGGGCGATGCGGGCGATGGCCTCTTCCTTGGTGATGAGCTTCTCGTTCACCATGTCGACGGCGATCTTGAAGGCCGCGTTGGGCAGGCGCTTGCCGGTGCGGCACTGGAGCATGTAGAGCTTCTCGTCCTCGATGGTGAACTCGAGGTCCTGCATTTCCTTGTAGTGCTTCTCGAGGGTCTTGCGGACCGCGAGCAGCTGCTTGTAGGCCTTGGGCAGGCGGGTCTCGAGCTCGATGAGCTTCATCGGGGTGCGGATGCCGGCGACGACGTCCTCGCCCTGGGCGTTGATCAGGCAGTCGCCGTAGAACTCGTTGGCGCCGGAGTTCGGGTCGCGGGTGAAGCAGACGCCGGTGCCGGAGTTGTCGCCCTTGTTGCCGAAGACCATCTGGACCACGTTGACCGCGGTGCCCTTCAGGTCGACGATCTTCTCGACGCGGCGGTAGGTGACGGACTTCTCCGCCTCCCAGCTGTTGAAGACCGCGTCGATGGCGCCCCAGAGCTGCTGCATCGGGTCCTGGGGGAAGTCCTGGCCCTTCATGTTCTTCTTGTAGAAGGCCTTGAAGTCGGCGCAGAGCGCCTTCAGGTCCTCGGCCTTGAGGTCCGTGTCGGCCTTGACCTTGAGCCTGGCCTTGAGGGCGTGGAGCATGTCCTCCATGGGCTCCTTGGAAAGGCCCATGGCGGTGGTGGAATACATCTGGATGAAGCGGCGGTAGCTGTCGTAGGCGAAGCGCGGGTTGCCGGTCTTCGCGGCAAGGCCTTCGACCGACTTGTCGTTGAGGCCGAGGTTGAGGATGGTCTCGAGCATGCCGGGCATGGAGCGGGCGGCGCCGGAGCGCACGGACACGAGGAGGGGATCCTTCGGGTCGCCGAGCTTCTTGCCGGTGGTCTTCTCGAGCTTGGTCACCGCGGCCTTGACCTCGTCCACGATGGACTTCGGCAGCTTGCGGGAGGACTTGTAGTACTCCTCGCAGGCGGGGATGGAGATGGTGAAGCCGGCCGGGACGGGCAGGCCGATCTGGGTCATCTCCATGAGACCGGCGCCCTTGCCGCCGAGCACGTCCTTGTGAACGCCGGCGCCCTCGGCGACGCCGCCGCCGAAGGAATACACGAATTTCGCTTTGGCCATGGGAAAATCCTCCGTGGTTTGGAAGGGAAGCGTTGGACTACTGGTTGCCGTAAAAAACTATAGGAAAGGGGAGGGGGCTGTCAATCGAGCGGCGGCCCGCAGTCGCGGTACCCTTACGCGCCGCACGGGGCGCGTAAGGCGCCCTCTAGAGGTTGAGCATCATGCTGATGACGGTGATGTCTCCGCCCTGGATCTGGTTCACGAGCGACTCGAATTTTACGTTGACCTTCTCGCAGGCCTCCGAGAGGTAGGAGAGGTAATAGAGCCCGAGGTCGGTGTTCGCCTCGCCGTCCGGCAGCTCCTTGTAGAAGTCGCTCAGGGTCTTCTTTTTGAGGTCGGCGCTCTTCCGCTCGTCGATGGTCTCCTTGACCTTGGCGTACTCCGACTCGCGGTTGAAGATGGTGATGGACAGGCGCCCCTGGGTGCCGATGCCGCTCTTCGAGCCGCCGATCTTCCAGGCCAGGGTCACGGTCTCGCCGCGCCGCTCGAGGTTCTCGACCACCTGGCGCCGGATGTTCGGGTCGAAGAGCACGGCGTTCATGTCGACGGTGCCCTTGAACAGGGACTTGGCCTCGCGCTTCAGGTTGGAGTTCTCGGAGTTCATGGCGAGCTCCATGATCATCAGCGAGACGTATTCGGCGATGCGGGCCTTCTCCATGTATTCGGCCAGCGCCGTGCGGATGTCCTTGGCGAGCTGCTCGTAGCCGTCCGCGCCCTTGAACTTGGTGACGATGAACCAGGTGAAGGGCCTGAGGTTGTTGAGGAGCTTCTCGGCCAGGAGGAGCTGGATGTTCTTCTCCTCGGGCAGCAGGTTCGCGTTCTTGGAGATCGAGGCGTACATCGGGGCGAGGATCAGCCGCTTGATCTCGACGATGTCCTGTTCCTTGTCCTTGAGGACGCCGTTCAGGTAGGCCTCGTTGATGCGCGTCTTGTCGTCGATGATGTTGGCCGGATTGAGCCGGTTCCATTTCTTGATGACGTCGGACCCGAGGATGCGGGCGAAGATGTAGCCGTCGTACTGGCGGTAGAGGAGGGAGTAGACGATGAGCTTCGAGAGGTCCATGACCTCCTGGCGGCTGGACATGAGCTCGGTGCGGGAAATCTCGACCTTCGAGACATAGTCGACGAGCAGCAGGCGCTGCAGGCTGGCGGGCGTGAATTTCTCGAGGAGGATGCCGTACTCCTCGACGTTGTCGGCGAGCTTGAATTTCTTGAGGGATTTGCGGTTCCGGATGAAGAAGGTGGTGCCTTCCTCCGTCAGGATGACCTTGACCGGCAGCTCTATGATGTTTTTCCGTTCCTGGGTCGCCATGCGGTCCGCTCCAGATTCCCTCGTACTCCGGACCGGTCGAGTATACCCGCACCCGGCCCGGGCCGCAACGGGATTGACTCGGGCCCGAGCTCGCTCCTATCCTCGGGAGCGATGCCTGCGCCGTTCCGTCTTCCCGTCGCGCTCGCGATCGCCGCACTGCTCTCCCCGTTTCCCGCCGCGGCCCGGGGCGAGGCGCCGGGCGGCGACGAGGCCGACGCGGCGCTCGCCTTTCTATCATCGGCGTATCCGGGGGCCCCGGCGCGCGCCGAATTCATCGAAAATGGACGCGACGGCCTGGGCGCCTCGTTCGGTCGTACCCTGGTCGTCACCATGGGCGCGCGCGCGGACGGCGGGACGGATCCCCTCGTGCTCTTCCTTCCGGTCGGGCGGGGCGCGCTTCCGGACGGGACCTGGCTCGCCGCGCTCGGGGAGCTCTGCGCGAGGCTCGAGGCGGCGCCCGCCGCGCTTCCGGTCAGCGTGGTCGTCTCGGCGGCCGAGGACGAGGAGGGGCCCGGGGGCGGGCGGCTCGCGCTCGGTTCGACCCTGCTCGCCGAGCGCTTTTCCCTCGAAGGCCGCCCCGCCGTCCTCGCGCTCCTGCCCGGAACCGGCCCGTCGATCCACATCGCGCCGGGAGCGAGCGGGGGCATGGCTCCCTTCTGGCTGCTCGGGAGCGCCGAGGACGCCTTCGCCCGCTTCCTGCCGGTCAGCGTCGAGGCCAACCGCTCGCTCGTCCACCGGCTCGGCATCAACGCCGAGCCCACCGCCATCGACGCCTGGATAGCGGCGGGCATACCCGCCATCGCGGTCGCGCCGGGAGGCGGAACGGCGCTTCCCGACCTCGCCGCGCTCGCGGACGCCCTCGAACGCTGGACGCGGAGCTTCGGCCCCGAAGGGCCTCCTGCTCGCTGGGATCGGCAATACCTGCTGGCCGAGGCTTTCGGAATCCGGCTCGCGTTGCGCGAGGGGGCCATCGTCGCCCTGCTGCTCGGCTTCGGGGCGGCGGCGGGCGCCAGCTACGCCGCGGCCTCGATGATCGGCCGGGAGCGAATGAATCCCCGTTTCAGGCGGGCGCCCGCCGGCCTCGCGGCGATCCTGGCGCTCTACGCCGTCCTGCTGGCCGCCGTCGGCGCCGCCCGCCTCTCCGCCGGGCTCAGGTTCGCGGCCGCCGGTTCCGCGGCGGCCTGGACCCTGGAGCCGGGGCGCTGGACGGCCGTCCAGGCGGCCGTCACGATCCTTCTCTTCGTCGCGCTGGCCGCGGCCCTGGCGCGCCACAAGGTGACGCCCTCGCATCCCGGGTTCTATTGGACCGCGGCCGTGGCGCTCGTCGTCGTGGGCGTCTTCACGCTCGCGGCCTCCAGGCTCTCGCTCGCGGTCTTCCTCCTGCCGGCGCTGGCGGCCTTCACGCTGACGCGCCTATCCGGACGGGCCTGGGTCGCGGCGCTGGCCCTGCCCGTCGGCTTCGCGCCACTCGCATTGGTGGAGGCCGGGCGCCAGGGACGCCTGGAGAGCGGCATCGCCTCCTTCTTC
>JAKLEE010000120.1 GCA_022703215.1 Spirochaetota bacterium
CTCGCCAGGCGCATCCCGGCGGTCAGTCCGCGCACGAAGCGGTTGTTGTTGTCCTGTGTGTCCAGGGTCAGCCAGACCACGACTGCGCCGGTTTGCAGCGCTTCCTTGCGCCATTGGGCCAGAAGCGAGGTCTTGCCGGATCCGGTGGCGGTCTGCAGAAGGATGACCGACTTGTCGGCAAACTCGGGACGCAGGCTGCTCAAGCGCGCCCGCTCCAGCATCGTCCTGGACATGGATATTCCCGAGGCGTACGGCATCAAGGGGCTGTACATAGGCGGGCAGATCGCCGCGGGAGAGGACGCCGCGTACGTCGAGGGTTGGGCCGTCACCTCGCTCCCCTTCACGTTCAGCACGGTCTGGAACGGAAAGGTCGCGGACAAAATCCGGGTCTACGGCAAGTACGACGTCAATGTCTACTTCCCCGACATCGGCCCGAACGGCGCGCCCTCCTACCTCAGGCTGCTTTCCCGCTTGACCGACGTCATCGAGAACTAGCGCCCCTTCGCGGCCTTTTTCTTCGACGGCAGCCCGAACGCCGCGGCGCCGCCTTCGTAGAGGGCGTCGACGCGGGGCTCGACGGCCATGAAGGCGTCGACGACCGCGGGGTCGAAGTGGGTGCCCGCGTTCGCCTTGACGTACTCGAGCGCCTCGTCGCGGGTGCGCGAGCGCTTGTAGGGGCGTTCGGAGCGGATGGCGTCGTAGACGTCGGCCACGGCCATGATGCGCGCGCCGAAGGGAATGTCCTCGCCCTTGAGGCCGTGCGGGTAGCCCGAGCCGTCCCAGCGCTCGTGGTGGGCGCCGGCCACGTCGGCGGCCAGGGAGAGGTGGCGGTCCTTGATGCCGTCGAGGGCGGCGCGGCGGAAGAAGAGCCGGCCCGCCTCGGCGTGCGCGCGCATCTCGCCCTGCTCGCCCGAGTCCAGGGGGCCGGTCTTGCCGAAGACGGCGTCGCGTACGGAAACCTTGCCGATGTCGTGGAGCGGAGCGATGAGCGCGAGGTCGGCCACCTCGCGCGCGTCGAAGCCGGGCCGGGCCTTCCGGCGGGCGAGTTCGCGGCCGACCAGCCAGACTATCTCGGCGGTGCGCTCGACGTGGTCGCGGGTCTCGCCGTCCCGCTCGCCGAGCAGCTCGACGAGGCCGCGGAGCACGACGTCCTGCCAGCGCTTGAAGCGCCGCCTGGTGGCCTTGGCCCTGCGGATGGAGCGGTCGGCGACGGTCTCGAGCGCGGCCTGGCGCGCGGCGGCGGGTCCTCCCTGGCGCTCGAGCAGGCCCGCCCGCTCCGAGGCCAGGTAGGCCTCGCGGTAGCGGCCGCGCGCGGCATGGACGCCTGCGGCGGCCCGGAGCAGGTCCGGAGCGTTGAGCGCGTCCACCGACTCCGCGGCGGGCAACCACTCGAACACGACCCGCTCGGCCTCGCCGACCCGGTCGGCGTCGAGCAGGAGCCTCGCGAACTCCGCCGCCGCGTCGATGGCGTAGATCGACACTCCCAGGGAACGATGCGCCTCGAGCGAGGCGCGGAAGCGCTCGACCGCCTCCGCGTTGCGTCCGAGGGCGACCAGGGCATTCGCCTCGGCGGCCGCGGCGGTCCCGATGCCGATCTGGTCATTCGAGGAGCTCGCGAAGCCCGCGGCCATGCGGGCATGGGCGAGCGCCTCGTCCTTGCGGCCGAGCGCGCGGTAGCTGTCGCTCAGGTTCACCTCGAGCGTGATCCGGTAACGTTCGGCGAGCACGGGGTCTGAAGAGGCGATTTGCACGGCCTCCTCGATGGCGATGCGCGCTTCGTCCTCCCGCCCCGACTCCGAGAGGGCCACGGCATAGTTGTTGAGGGCACGGATGCGTTCCGCGTCGCCGGCGCCGCGGGCCAGGCGGACCGCGCGTGCGAGCTCCCGGAAGGCGCGCTCGAAGTCGCCGAGCTGGTAAAGCGCGCCTCCGAGCCCCGACCTGACGCGGGACTCCTCGGCGCGGTCGCCGCCGTAGCGGCCGAGATGGGCAAGCGCGCGCTGGAAGCTGAGGCGGGCATCGCGGAGACGCGAGCCGTAGAAGTCCCCGTAGCCCGCGAGCCGGGCGGCACGCGCCGCTTCGGGCCAGGCGGCGGCGGCGCCAGCTTCCCGTTCGAGCTCGGTCGCTTCCGCCACAGCCCGGGCCGGCTCCCTCCGCAGGATCTCCTCGACCCGGTCGAGCCGCTCGCTGAGTCCATGGAGGATCGTGGACGATGCGTGCATGCCCATGTAGGAGATTTTACCGCTTTTGGACATTTTTTACAACCGTCAGGAGCTCGGACCCTTCCCCAGGCGATACACTCGGGAGAACCATCCGAACAGGGCAGCGGCGCGGTTCCCGAAGGAATCCTCGAGCTTGCCCCGCATACCCGGCACCGCCGCCGCACGGGCGCTCGAGACCGCCCAGAAGACGAGGCCCTCGTCGACGGCGACCAGATGCACCCGGACCGAGAGGGCCCGCGGCGCGGCGACGGGAACGATGCCGTAGCGCATGCCGGTCAGGTTGGTAGACTTCATCGCTATGGACCACGGCGCGCCTTCGCGCGATACCGAGTAGTCGATCTCGTAGACGTTGCCGCCGAAGGAGAGGTCCTTCTGCCAGGACCAGACCCGGTCGAAGGCGGGAGGAACGGCGGGCGCCGCGTCGGGAACCCGGGTCCGGTCCTCGGGACCGGCTATCCGCCACGACTCCTCGTAGAAGAGCCGCATGCGGCCGCGGCTTTCGGAGTAGTACTCGATGCCCTGGAGGCTCGAGACGCCCCGGAGCACGCGGTAGGCGGCGTCGAGGCGCGCATCGGCTCCGCCAGGCGCAGGATCCGGCAGGAAGAAGAGGGCTTCGACCGCTACGTCCGGATCTTCGGAGGCGACGGCCGCCTTGACCAGGGACGCGCCGGGCCAGGCGGGCGCCAGCGAAAGCGCAACCTTGCCCGTGACGCTGGCGCGAAGGTCCCGGCCCGCGAGCAGCGAGGCGCGTGCGGCGGGGTCTGGCACCACGGAAGCTAGGGGCAGGGCGGCCAGGGCGGCCGGCAGGAGGGCGAGGAAGAGGAAGGACGCCGCGCGGCACCGCGCAGGAAGCTCATGCGTCATGGAAACCTCCATCAGGCAAACAACGCGAAGGCGAGCGCGGCTACGAGCGCCACCCAGATCGCGACGACGACGACGGCGCCGGCGACGCTCCGCGGCTTCTCGAGGAGCTCGCGCTCCGCGCGCTCGCGGCACTCGGACATCACCGCCGCCGGCACCAGGCGCAGCGCGAGCGCCACCCCGAGCGGCACGATGAGCAGGTCGTCCAGGTAGCCGAGTACCGGGATGAAATCGGGTATGAGGTCTATCGGGCTGAAGGCGTAGACGGCGACGGCCGCGGCCACCGCCTTGGCGTACCAGGGGGTTCGCGGGTCGCGGCAGGCCAGCCACAAGGCGCGCGCGTCGCGCTCGAGCTTCGCGGCCCAGCGTTTGATCGAATCCAACATTATGGGCCCGACCATACCCCGGAAGCGCCCCGCGCGTCGCGTCCCCCCGCTGAAAGCCCCGGGCCCGGCGGAGGATTTACAGGTCGACTCCCCTATTCCGCACCCCGCTCCCTCTGGTAGAATCAGGCGCAACCATCGACCGCTACTCCAGCCCGGCGCCCGGCATGCGGAGCGTCGCCCCCCAGGAGCCACGCATGGCCATCATCGTCATAGTCCTCGAGCTCGTCGGCGCCCTCGGCCTCTTCCTCTACGGAATGCAGGTCCTTTCCGACTCCATCCAGCGTGCCGCGGGCGAGCGCCTGAAAGGCGCCCTCAACTTCATGACCGGCAAGCCGCTGGCCGCGGTCCTGACCGGTATCGGGGTCACCACCCTGGTCCAGTCCTCGTCCGCGAGCACGGTCATGGTGGTCAGCTTCGTCAACGCGGGCCTGCTGTCGCTCAAGCAGGCCATCGGCGTCATCTTCGGCGCCAACATCGGCACCACGACCACGGCCTGGATCGTGTCGCTGGTCGGCTTCAAGTTCTCCATGTCGCTGATCGCGGTCCCGCTCGTCGGCATCGGCTTCGTCATGGCCACTTTCGTCAAGACACGCCGCCGCGTGAAGGACTGGGGCGAGACCCTCATCGGCTTCGGCATCCTCTTCATCGGCCTCGACTTCCTCTCGCATGCCATCCCCAAGCCCGGCCCCGAGGTGCTCCACTTCCTGGCCGAGTTCTCGAACCTCGGCTACGCGGCCACCTTGATCGGCGTGCTGATCGGCACGCTCTTCACGGTGCTGGTCCACTCCTCGAGCGCCTCGACGGCGGTATTCATCACGCTCGCGGTGGAAGGCGTGGTCGACTTCCGCCTGGCCGCGGCCTTGGTGCTCGGCGCCAACATCGGCACCACCATCGACGCCTTCCTGGCCTCCATCGGCACCAAGGTCGCCGCCCGGCGCACCGCCTGGGTCCATATCCTTTTCAACGTGATCGGCACCGTGTGGGCCGTCGCGCTCTTCGGCCCCTTCCTCAAGCTGGTCGACCTCATGTGGCCGGGTCCGGTGGAGGCGAACGTCGCTCAGCACATCGCCATGCTCCACACGGTCTTCAACACGATCAACACCATATTGTTCTTCCCCTTCATGACCCAGTTCACCGCCCTGGTCACCCGGCTCGTGAAAGAGAAACCCGGCGAGGACGAGCGGAGCCGTCTCGTGTACGTCGCGGCGCCCATCGTCTCGAGCCCCGAGCTCAACCTGCTCACGGCGCAGAAGGAGATCGCGGACATGGCCGGCCTCGCGCGCGACATGTTCGCCCGCGTGCGCGACGACACGCGGAACCCGGCGGCCGACCACGCCGCCAACCTCGAGGAGTACGGGCGCCTCGAGAACTATGCCGACCAGATGCGCGAGGAGCTCGCCCGCTTCCTGCTCGAGTGCGCCGGCCGCGAGATGTCCGAAACCAGCCAGAACAACGTCGGCCTCATGCTCCGCATCGTCGACGATCTGGAGAGCGTCACGGACCAGGCCTACAGCCTTGCACTCATCATCGAGCGCACGCGCAAGAAGGGCATCGCGCTGCCGAAGGACGAGATCGATTCCCTGCAGCCGTACGGCCTCATCGTCGAGCAGTTCCTGCGCTTCGTCTCCGACAACGTCAACAAGCCGATCACCGAGGAGCAGCTGGCCGTCGCGGCGGAGTACGAGGACAAGATCGACGCCATGCGCGACGAGCTCAAGCGTCGCGCGCGGAAGCGCCTGTCCGCCGGCGCAGAGGTCAAGGCCGAGCTCGCCATCATCGACCTGGTTCGCCACATCGAGAAGATCGGCGACCACGCGTTCGGCGTGGCGCGGGCGCTCAGGGAATTCCGGTAAGCGCCGCCGATGGATGAAGCCTTCCTGGTAGTACCCCTCAAGCTCGCGGGCGCGCTCGCGATGTTCCTCTTCGGCATCCAGTACGCCAGCGAGGGACTCCAGCGCGCGGCCGGCGAGCGCCTCCAGAAAGCCATCGACTTCATGACCCGCAACACGCTGGTCGCGACGCTGACGGGCTTCGTCGTCACGGTCCTGCTGCAGTCGTCCTCCGCGGCGACGGTCATGGTGGTCTCTTTTTCCAGCGCGGGACTCCTGGGCCTGCCCCAGGCCATCGGCGTCATCATGGGCGCGAACATCGGCACCACGGTGACGGGCTGGATAGTCGCCGCGGTCGGCATCTCGAAATTCTCGATGGCCCTGCTGGCCATGCCGATCTTCGGAGCCGGCTACTTCATGACCCTGGCGCGCAAGCGCCGCTGGCTGCGCAACTACGGCGAAGGCCTCATGGGCTTCGCCATGGTGTTCCTCGGCCTCGAGTTCCTGGCCGCCGCTATCCCGACGCCCTCGGGCGACGCCCTGCTCTTCCTCGAAGCGTTGAGCCACCGGGGCTGGATCGCGATCGCCGCCACGACCGTCGCCGGCTCGCTGTTCACCATGCTGATAAACGCCTCGAGCGCGACCATAGCGATCGCCATAGGTTTCGCATCGAAAGGCATCATCAATTTCGAGATGGCCGCGGCCCTGGTGGTCGGCGCCAACATCGGCACCACCATCAACTCCTTCCTGGCTTCGCTCGGCGGCAACGTGCACGCGAAGCGCGCCGCCTGGTCGCACATCCTCTTCAACGTCTTCGGGGGAATCTGGGTCGTCGCCGCGCTCGGTCCGTTCACGGCGCTCGTCGACCTGGTCGTCCCGGGTCCCGTCACGGCGGCTTCCATCGGCGCCCACATCGCCATGCTCCACACCATGTTCAACCTGGCCAACACCCTGGTGCTCTTCCCTCTGGTGGGTCCCTACGCCCGCCTCGTTTCCTGGCTGTTCAAGGAACGGCCCGGAACCGCGGAAAGCCTGCCCGCGCGCTACCGCGCCCCGCCGCCGGTCGATTCGGCGGAGCTCAACCTCGTCTCCGCGCGCAAGGAAATTTCCGACCTGGCCGCGCTCGCCCGCGACATGTTCGCCGACTACGCCTCGTCCTTCGCGGACCCGAAAGCCGACCTCCAGGCCCTGCTCGCCCGCTCCGCGCGCCGCGAGGACTACGCCGACCAGATGCGCGAGGGCATCTCGAAATTCCTCTTCGAATGCGCTCGCCGCGACCTTTCCGAAAGCTCCCAGGATTCGCTCGGCCGCCTCTTCCGCATGGTCGACGACCTGGAAGGCATCACCGACGACTGCCACTCGCTCGCCCTGATCCAGGACCACCTGCGTACGAAGGACGTGGAAATCCCGCGCTCGGAGCGCGACGAGCTCGAGCCGGTGGCCGAGACCGTCGAGCGCTTCCTGGACTTTGTCGCGCTCAACGCGGGCGCGGCCATCGACGAGGCCCAGCTGGCCGAGGCCGCCGCATTCGAGGACACGATCGACGACATGCGCTCGGCCCTGCGCAAGAAAGCCCGGAAACGGCTGAAGCGCGGCGCGGAGGTGCGCGCCGAGCTCGCCGTCATCGACCTGGCGCGCCACCTCGAGAAGATCGGCGACCGCGCCTTCTCCGTGGCCCAGGAGCTCCGCGCGCTCCGCTGAAGACCCCGCCAGGTTCGCCGCCGGATACTCCGTCGGTCCGTTCCGGGGAGACCGGGGGGAGGAGCGCATGGAGTTCGAACGCGAATACCGCGAGCGCTGCGCGAAGCGCGGGCTTGCCGTGGCGTTCTGCGCCGAGACCGGGGTCGAGGTCGAGGTGCTCGAGTCGGGGCTCTCGGGCGACGGCCGCTGCCGCTCCGCCATGACTATTCCCCGGAGGGCTCGCGCGCTCCGGACGGAACGCGCGAGCCCCTTCCCCCGGACGAGGTTCAGAGCGTGAAGGTCATCCCGTCGATGAGCATGCCCGGCACCAGGCTGCCGCCCAGATCGCGGCTGACGTAGCTGCCGGTCTCGGCGATGAAGGAGCGGCGCCGGCCCACGGCCTCGAGCTTGTCGCCCCAGAGACGGTAGAGGCTCTCGTCGAAGCGC
>JAKLEE010000121.1 GCA_022703215.1 Spirochaetota bacterium
CGCGCCCATCCATACGGGCCCCGACGCGATGCCGATGCCGAGGGGCCGCGGCGAGGCATCGCGGCAGGCGAACGCGGCCTCGAAGGCCCGCTCGCGCTGGCCCGGCCCGAGAAAGACCGCCAGCAGCGCATCCCCAATGTATTTGAGCACGATCCCGTCGCGTGCAGCGATATGCTCCGCGGCCGGGTAGAAGAACGCGTTGAGCGCGATCGCCAGCTCGGCCGGCTGCAGTTTCCCCGCGAGGGCGCTGAAGCCCCGCAGGTCGAGGAAGAATGCGGTGGCCTCCACGACGCGGTCGCGTGGGCGATCGGCGCCGCAGAGCGCGTCGACGGTGCAGCCGAGCAGCTCCACCAGCGCGGGCAGCAGGCAGATGTCCGGCGCGTTGGGAGGCGCGCAAGGATGCGCGCCAAGATTGAGGCCCGTGCGGCGTACGCGCCACACGGGTACGTCATGGATGACGACGTTCCCACTTCGACACCGCCTGCGGGCTCACCTGCAGCGCCGACGCCAGGTCCTGCTGCGTGTAGCCGAGCCGCGTCCTCAAGGTCCTGATCGTCTCACCGAGCTCATCGATCCGCATGCCACGCTCCTTTTCGCTTCCCGTCAGAGCGTAGCGCGCCCGGGGCCCGACCGGACATGGCGGAATGCGGGAGAGCGCTCAAGCGCCGGTTTCGCTCTTGCGCAAAAAATCATTCAGGGAAGGGGGGCGGGGCGAGGGCCACGCGCTGCCATCGACGCAGGCGACGTGATCTCAGGCCCTCCGTCGCCGTCTGCCAGCTCGGCGCGTGGCCCGCCCCAGGGAAAGCCGCGCGACTTGCGACGACCCCGCAAGGTCCGACCGGGTCGACCATGCCTCGCGTGCCGCGCGCCCGTTATCAGTCGAGCCGCTCACTCGAAGAGCAGCCGTACGTAGAACATCTCGCTCCACGGCCCCGGATTCCCGTCCGAGTCGATCCCCCGGACATGCCAATAATACCTGGCATTCAAGATGAAATCGGTCTCCGGCGTCCAGGTCGTCCCGACGAGGGCGACCGTGGCTCCCAGGGTGTCGGTCGGTTCATAGCCATACCGATACCGAAGCTCGTACGAGAGCGCCGCGCCGTCCGAGGTGGCCGACCAGACGAAGGTGGGGGTGGGATCGTTGACGAGGTCCGAAGCGTTGGGCGGCGAGACAGGCGCAGGCGCGCTGTCGCTGATGGTGAACGAGTGGGCGGCAGACCAGGCGGTCCATTCACCCACGCCGATCCGGGCCCGGACCCTCCACCACGCCGTGGTCCCGGCAGTGACGGGGGTCGCGGGCACGTACGCGGAGCCCGCCAGCGGACCGACGTTTTCCGCGTCTGTCGAGAAGTCGCCGTCGGCGTCAAGCTCGATTTCATAATCAAACGCCCCGGAAAAAGCGTTCCAGTCGATGGATGCCGGCGTCGCGTAGAGCACCTGGCCATCAGCGGGATGCGACTCCGATATCGGGTAATCCAATTCCCGTTCTTCCACCGCCGGATTCGGACAGGATAGAAGCAGGACTGCCAGCGTCGTCGTAAATGTCAGGTTGGATCGGTGCGGCTTTTTCCGCATGATTCCTCCAGGTTCGCGGCGCTCGGCGCGCAGCTTCGCCCTGAACAAGAGCCATCCATGGCAGGCACCGCCCCTTGACGGGACGGCGCCGAAATGTCCCGGTTCGCCTCGTCCGCTACTTCGTGTAGGTGTACTGGAAGTCGCACCAGGCGCCGAAGTAGCCTTCGGAATTCCTCGCGCGCCACGAGTAGTAACAGGTCTGGTTCTCCAGTTGCGTAATAGGGCTGAGGAACGATGGCATATCCCAATCCGCGGTGAAGGTCGGCGACTCTTTACTGATTGCAAGCTCGACGGCGTCGAGGCCGTACGCGTACTGATACCAGATCGGGTTGCCCGTGCCGTCGGCGGTCGCCGTCCACGTGAAGGTAGGCCGGGACGCGCTGTCGTTCGTCGGTGTCGCCGCGTAGTTCCACGCCACGCGGAACTGGAAATCCTCGGCGGTCCAGAGGGTCTGGTCAGGCGACCCGACGGTGTCGTTCCAGGCCCGCACGCTCCAGACGCGCGGGCTGCCCCTGGGCACGGCTCCGAAGTCGTAGGAGTTTGTGGTCAGGTTGGCGGCCTCGGGGTTCCCGTCGAGCGGATTGTCCTCGATGACCGAATAGTCGAGGTCGTACTCGGCGGCGCCGGGGAGGGAGGTCCAGGTTCCCGTCTGGTTGGTCGAGAACTCGGGCGCGGACGGCGAGGTCATCGTCATGGTATTCACGTCGCTGAACGTGATCGACCATACCGGGCTTTCTACCGGGCCCTGGAAACCCTCGGCGTTCTTCGGCGTCACGCGCCAGAAGCGGGTCTGCCCGAATGCGCAAAGGGGCGCGGTCGTGCTGAAGGTGAAGGCTGTCCCGCTCGCGCTTCCTGCCTGAGGCATCAGGAAACCCGTTTCGGAGCTTGTTTCCACCAGGTACGCGTCCGCGCCGGCGATGGCGGACCACGAGAAGGTCGGCGTCCGGTCGAAGGTGACGAGCGCGTCCGCAGGAGCGAGCGGCGTCACCGTATAGTCCCACCTGATCCAGAACTGCCGCGCGGAGAGCCATGGTCCCAGGACGCCCGCAGTCTTGATCCTGATCCGCCAATAGCGCTGCGAGCCGGGCGTCAGCAGGGTCGGGGCGAATTCGCTCGCGAGGAGCTCGCCGGAGAGCTGGTACCCGGTGTCGGCCGGGTTGAAATCATTGTAGGGCGCGATCTCGAAGACGTAGGCCTCGGCGCCGTCGATCTTGCCCCAGCTGACCGTCCCGGCGCCGGGGACCCAGCTCTGGTCCGCCTCGGCCGGGTTCGAGCTGAAACGGGTCGGCACGGTCTCGCGCCAGAAGTTGAACGCATCGTCCCAGACGCCCCAGACGTCCGCCGCGTTCCGCGCCCGTATCTGCCAGTAGACGTTGCTGTTGTCGTTGACCGGGGGCATGGTGTACGAGGTGGATGCGCCCGTATCGACCGCCGTGGCGGTCGCGAGCCCGGCGCTTCCGACGCTCCACCGCACCTGGTAGGCGACGGCTCCCGTGATCGAGCTCCACGTGACGGTCGGCTGGTCGAGCACGGTCACGCCGCCGTCCGTGGGACCGGTATCGCCTACCGAGACCTTGTAGGTGAATTCATCGGGCGTTCCGTCGTCGTCATCGACCGCCGGATTCGGGCACGAAACAAGGACCAGCGCGAGCGCCGCCATCGCGATCGCTCCCGCCGCCTTCCACGATTTGCGCATGTAGCCTCCGTTTTTGGCGGAGGCGTCGGCGTCGAGCCCGGGCTTGAGCGGGCCCGGGGCGGCCCTCAGGACCGCGCGAGTCGCGCCGTCCGTCATGGCGTGAATTCTAGATAGAAATTCCGGTATGCACCGGGTGAACTTGGTCATTGCGCCGCAAGGCCGCGAGTCATCCACCGGACGGCGGGGAGTGGCCCGAGTCATCCGCCACGGGTGTCGAGCGACACCGGATACCGCCGCCGGGCGCGGCGCGCGGCGCGCTCCCTCCCGCCCGCGCTCCTAAATGAGCCCGTGCCGTACCGCGTACATGACGATGTGCGTGCGGTCCTTGAGGCCGGCGGAGGCGAGGATGCGCGAAATGCGGTTCTTGACGCTTCCTTCGGCGAAGCGGATTTCCTCGCCGATCTCCTTGTTGCACTTCCCCTCGGAGATCAGGCGGATGATGGTCCGGTCGATGTCGTCGAGCAGGACGGTCCGGCCGTCCTCGCAGGCGGCTTCCAGGTTCGGATGGATGGCGTGGCGCGACTCGAGCAGGCCCCGGAACCGTTCGTGCGCCTCGTGATGGATTACGTTGAGGCCAGCGGCCACTCACTTCAAGGCCATGAGGAGCAGGGCCGGACGCCCGTCCTTGAGTATGAGCCCCTCCACGCCGGCTTCCATCGCCGCCAGCGCCTCGGGAGCCCCCGCGTCGTCGGACAGCGCGAGCACCCGCGCGCGGGGCCAGGCGGCTTTGATGCCCGCGAGCAGCTCCGGCACGGAGGGGCGCGCGCCGCGCAGGTCCACCAGCACCGCGTCCGGGCTCGCGCCGGAGCCGAGGGCGGCAAGCTCCGCGAGGTCGCCCGCGCCGCCGAGCGGCTCGAGTTCCGGATCGGAAGCCAGGGCCCCCTCGAGCAGGTCGAGGATCAAGCCCTGCGCGTCGACGACCAGCACCTTGACCATGCATCCCCCGTCCCCGCATGGCCGCCCGCGGGGTCGACGATGGATGGAATGGTAGGTTCACGCGCGCCGGAACGCAATGGACGAACGGAAATTCGGGGCGGGGGCCACGCGCGGCCTTCGCCTCGGGCGTCGCGGCCCCGGTTCGGGCGCCGTGGCCTGCCAGCTCGGCGCATGGCCCGCCTGAAGCGATCCACCGACGCGACGGCCCGGAGCTCGACCCGGCGAGGCCTGTCCCTCAGAAGAGCTCGCCCTGCTGGCCCGCGAGGCGGACCAGATCCGGCTCCCACCCGGCGGCCTCGGCGATGGACTCCCAGATCGGCGCGAGCTGCCGCTCGAGGTACCACTGGTGGTCGATGCCCGAGGAGAGCGCGCCCACGGGCTCGGGGCCCGCGAGGGTCTGGACGTATTCGACCGTGTCGCCGCGGGCCGACGCGCCCGAGAGCCTGGCGGCTTTGACGTGCGGGGAATCGGCGGCGTAGAGCTCGAGGTCGCGGCGGAGCGTACGCCTGAAGGCGAGCTCGCCGTCGAGCCTCCCCGAGCGCAGCTCCGCGGCCAGGTTTCGCGCGTAGTCCTTGGCCTCGGCTTCCCCCGACGCGTCGAACGCGAGCGCGAGCAGCTCCACCTGGAAGCGCCGCGCCAGCGGGGTCCAGTCGCCGCGCGCGGCCTCGAGTCCCTTCACGTCCACCTTCGTCGTTCCGTCGGAGGCCACGAGCAGGCCCGCGTAGCCCTTGGCCCGGCCGCGCGGCGAAGGCGCACCGTCGAGCAGGTCGAGCGACCCGGCGCGTTCGAGCTCCTCGCGGACGCGCGCGGCGCGGTCGCCCCGGATGCGGGGTATAAGGAAACGCGCGTAGAGCTTGTCGAAGCGCAGGTCAAGCCGGCTTACCACGCCCCAGCGCCCGCTCACCATTCCCGAAAGGTTTCCGACCGCCTCCGCGGCCAGTTCCCCCGCGAGCGCGCGGAGGGCGGCCGGATCGCGCGCGGCTTCCGCGCCGAAGCGGACGAACACCGAATCCGTGTCGCCGTAGAGCACCTCGTAGCCGCGCTCGCGGAACCAGTCGCGCGTGGCCTTGAGTATCTCGTGGCCGTAGCCGGTGATGGCGCCCGCCAGCTCGTCGTGCGCCCAGACGCAGCTCGGCGTGCCGAGCACGCCGTAGAAGGAGTTCTGGAGGATCTTGAGCACGTAGGCGCGCGCCTCGTCGCCCGCTTCGAGGGCTTTGGCGCGCAGGGCCGTCCAGCCGTCCACGATCTCGGGCAGGACCCCGCGCTCGCGGCTGAAGCGCGCCCCGTTCGGCGCCACCAGGTCGTCGGGACCGCCCGAGGCCCTGAGCCGCGCGACGGGATCCACGTTGAAGGTCCGGATGATGGAAGGATAGAGCGAGCGGAAGTCGAAGACCACCACGCCCTCGAAAAGCCCCGGACGCGGCTCCAGGATGAGCCCGCCGGCGGCGTTCCCGACCTCGGGCGGCTCGGGCGGAGCCGCCGCGATGCCCCGCTCCCCGAGCGCGCGCGCGTAGACCCGCTCGAAGGCCGGCACGCTCGTCCAGGCGCGCTCGAGCTCGAGGCCGGTCAAGCTTGAGCGGAGCACGGTCAGCGCGCCCATGCCGGTCTTCTCGAGGATGGCGAGCGGCAGCTCCGCGTCGCGGAGGCAGTAGGCCGCGTAGCGCGCCGGATCGCCGACGCGCAGGGCTTCGAGCTCGTCGAGCTTTTCCGGGCCGCTCGACGACACGAGCTTTCCCTCGCCGAGCACGCCCCGGGCCACGGTCTCGAGCCGTTGGTCCTCGAAGCGCTCGGGCGCCGAGCGCAGCACCTTCATGGCATCGACGCAGCGCCGCCCCTCGATGACGGCGAGGGTCCGCTGCCCGGGGCTCTCCACGATCCGGAGCGGCGCCTCGGTGCGGCCCGCGTCGAAGGGCAGGCCCAGCGCGGCGGCCCGCTCCCCGAGGACGCGGAGGTCGAAATCCACCACGTTCCAGCCGGTGATGACGTCGGGGTCGAGCTCGACGATCCGGTCGCGGATGGCGAGAAGGAGAGCGCGCTCGTCCTCCACGGCCTCCGCGCCGTCCACCGGCCCCGGGGCCACGACGAAGACGGTCCGCTCCTCCCCCTGGACGAGGCCGCAGGCGCTCACCCGGCCTTCGCGCGTCGTCTCGATGTCGAGCGAGAGCCAGCGGAGCGCCGCGGCCTCGCCCGTGTCCGAAGGCGCGAGGATGGGGTCGGGAAACACGAGCGCCACGCGGCGCCCGGGCCGCGCCTCGCCCTCGAAGCGGACGCCAGCGCGGATACCCTTCTCGAGCAGGAACTGGTCCGCTGCCCGGTCGGCCGCTCCCCAGTTCGGGACGCCCGCGCGGGAGAGCCGCTCGGCGAAGGCCTTGCGCTCGCGGTCGGCCATGCGCAGCGTCGCGAGCGCTTCGCCGCGCGGCGCCGCGAGGGGACCGGGCTCGGGCGCGACGCGGAAGCCCCCCTCGCGGGCAAGCTCCAGGGCGTGCGCGGTTGCGCCCTCGGGCACCTGGAGCCAGGGCAGCCAGCGGTCGAAGGCCGCCGCCGCCGAGCGTCCGTCCACGAGGCGCGCGGCCAACAGCACGCGTCCCGAGCGGTACTCGGTCCACGCGTGCACGACAAAGCCTTCGACCCGTTCCATGCCGCCATGATAGCGCCGCCCGGCGCCTTCGGGCCACCGGGCGCCGCGCATCGCGGGAATCTTCGCTAGCGCCCGAACTCGATCCAGTCGATCCAGCTGCGCCGCGAGTAGGAACCGAGCCCGCGGAGGCCCGCGGCGTACACCGATCCTTCGACGGGCACGGCCGAGAAGGAAGCGCTCGCGCCGTTCAAGGTGTAGCGGCCTTTCCCGCTCGACGGCGTCCATTCGAGCGACTCGACGACCCAGGCGCCGAGCGGCAGGGCGCGCGATACCAGGGCGGCCTCGGTCTCCGTCGCTTCGACCCACACGTAGGCGAAGCCCTTCGCGCCCGCGAGCGCCGCGCTGAAAGGATCGTGCCGCAGGACAAGGGCGGGCTCGAGTCCGTCGAAGCGGGGCCGCGTCCGCTCGTTCACGCCCACGTAGAGTTCCAGCTCCCCGTAGTGGTCCGCGTCCAGGTCCTGGATCCGGGCGCGGCGTTCCACGCGGATGGTCCCGTCGGCCGGTATCGGCAGCCAGGGGCCGATCAGGAACTTCCCG